>JAAYCX010000044.1 GCA_012729555.1 Acidobacteriota bacterium | reverse complement strand
GGTGGATGTCCAGGATTGGGGTTATTCGGGGGTTTCGGTTCGGACAATGGGGTAACCCGCCTCGTCCCACTTGACGAGGCCCCCTTCGAGGACCTTGACCCGGGCGGGGTCGAAACCCAGCTGCCGCAGGCCGAGGGCCACCCGGGCGCTGTCGGAGCCCTCCTCGCAAAGGCAGTAGACGACAATCAGCCTGTCCATCGGGAGGTCCACCAGCAACAGCTCGTGCTCCGTCGGGTCGTCCCCGACACTGTAGGGGACGTTGACGGCCGTGGGGATGTGCCACATCCGGTAGTTTTCGGCCGCCTGGGTATCGATGACGACGACGTCGGCCTTCCTCTCTAGCAGCCCGGCCAGCTCCCGGGCGGGGATCCTGGGAACCTCCGGGTGCGCGATGATGCGGGAGCCCGATTCCGCTCTCGCGGCGGACCCACCCGGAGAAATCCAGCAGGGCAGGGCGGCGCCTAGCATCACGATTGCAAGCCCCTTCGCCGTCATCGTCCTCATTCGCCCCCCTCCATACCCCTTGACTGCATTCGTTGAACCGGTTATATGAATATACCGCATAGGTCCGGGCCGATGCAAATCGGCCGGCTTTCGCGTTTTCGGACATGCCACGGGAGGTGTTCATTGAAAAGAGGGATTGCAAACTCTTCCACGAGGAGCCCGGAGGAGGGCATTACCCGGCGCCTCTCCTTCCTGGATCGCTTTCTGACCCTGTGGATCTTCCTGGCCATGGCCGTCGGAGTCGGCCTCGGCCATTTCCTCCCGGGCACCGAAGCCTTCGTCAATCGGTTCCAGGCGGGCACCACCAACATCCCGATCGCCATCGGATTGATCCTCATGATGTACCCGCCGCTAGCCAAGGTGCGCTACGAGGAACTGGGCGACGTGTTCCGCAATTTCAGGGTGCTCGGCCTGTCGCTGGTCCAGAACTGGGTGATCGGCCCGGTCCTGATGTTCCTGCTGGCCATCACCTTCCTGCGGGGGTACCCCGAATACATGGTCGGCCTGATCTTGATCGGACTGGCGCGCTGCATCGCCATGGTCATCGTCTGGAACGACCTCGCCCGGGGGGACACCGAATACTGCGCGGGCCTGGTCGCCTTCAACAGCGTGTTCCAGGTTCTTTTCTACAGCGTCTACGCCTGGTTTTTCATCTCCGTCCTGCCCCCCCTGTTCGGGTTGTCCGGCAGCGTCGTCGACGTCGGCATCGGCCAGATCGCCGAAAGCGTTTTCATCTATCTCGGCATCCCCTTCATCGCCGGCTTTCTCACCCGCCTGCTGCTGGTCCGGGCGAAGGGGAAGGAATGGTACCACGGCGTCTTCATTCCCAGGATCAGCCCCGTCACCCTGATCGCGCTCCTGTTCACCATCGTGGTCATGTTCAGCCTCAAGGGGGGGCTCATCGTCCAGATCCCGATGGACGTGGTCCGCATCGCCGTCCCACTCCTCATCTACTTCGTGCTCATGTTCCTGGTGAGCTTCTGGATGGGACGCCGGGTGGGAGCCGGCTATCCGAAAACAGCCACCCTCTCCTTCACCGCCGCGAGCAACAACTTCGAACTGGCCATCGCCGTCGCCGTTGCCGTATTCGGCATCCACTCGGGGGTGGCGTTCGCCGCCGTCATCGGCCCCCTGGTCGAGGTCCCCGTCCTGATCGGCCTGGTCAACGTCGCGCTCTGGCTGCAGCGCAGGTACTTCGGGAAGGAAACCCGGGTGTCCGTCAGCCGGTGCTGATCACGGGCACCGCACGACCCCCTGCGCCCAGAGGCAGCCGCCGCAGGCGGGGGTGGGGCTGCCGATGCAGTCTTCCCGGTTCGATTCGAAATACTCGCACCCGCCGCAGTCGAGGCAGGGGGAGAAATGGAATTCCTGCAGCCGCCGGCGCAGCGCCGCGTAATCGGCCCGGTTCCAGATTCCGGCGATGTCCCCGCCCGACACGTTTCCGACCGCATGCCGCTTGATGGCGCGCCGGTACCGGTACTGGTAGGTCGTGTGATCGTGCATCAGGGCCAGGCAGGGGCTCACCTCGCCGTCCCAGCGGATGGACATCGACCCCTTCTCGACGAAGGGACAGCGGTTGCCGCTCTCGGCCAGACTTCCCCCGCCGAAGGTGAGGGAGTGGTCGCCCCGCATGGCCTGGTAAATCGCTTCGCGGGTTGCGGGCCCGACGTCCATTTTGGGGAACTCCATTTCCCTGAGCCAGGGGGTGGAGGCGTAGATCGAGTCGGTAAGCGCGCGGGTATACAGGATTTCATCCTGCATCTCCGGGGTATAGGGGAGCACGTTGCTCACCATGAAATGGAGCGCCCCCAGCCGGTTCGCCAGGCTGACCACCGCCGGAAAATCGCCGATGTTGCGCTTCATGGCCACGAAGACGATCCCGATGCGGGGTTTGAGGAGCAGGTCGAAAAGCTCGGTCCGGTAGCGTTCCCAGCGGACACGACGGAACACCTGGAGGTTTGCGATCACCTGGGGCAGCGCCGCCCCGAGGCGCACGTCCGTGTAGCTCTCGGGTGTCGCACCGTCGAGCGACACCCAGAGCTTGTCCAGCCCCGCGGCCACCAGCGCCTCGGACACCTCCCGCGTGAGCAGCATGCCATTGGTGATCAGTTCGACCTCGCCCCCGAGACTCTTGGCGTCCCGGACCATGTCGAGGATGCGCGGGTGACCAAGCGGCTCCCCCAGCCCCCCGAAAAAGACATCGGGCGGGGGGTCCAGTTCACGCAGCCCCGTTATGATGTTCCCGAAGGTGGCCGGACTCATCTCCCCGAGCGGCTCGTCCCAGCCGTGGCGGATGCAGGTGACGCAGTCGAGGTTGCAGCGGTTGGTCGGCTCGATATAGACCCTGGCCAGGTGGTCGGGCGATCGCAGGAGGGTGACCCGGTTACGCCCCGCCTCGACCCGGATCTTCTCCCCCGGCCGATATCCATATTTTCGCGCCAGTTCCGGCGGCAGGACGAGGTGCCCCTCCGGACCCACCTCCGCTTCGAATTCCTTCTTCATCGTTCCATACTTTCGGATTGAGGGCCGGCCCGGACGCCGAGGGTCAGAATCCCAGGATATTTTTCAGGAGGAGATACACACCCGCCCCGATGAAAACCACGGCCGTCAGCTTGCGTACCCATTTTTCGACCTGCGTCAGACGGTTGAACACCTTGCCGATCGACTTCACGCTCGAGACCATCACCAGGGCGAAGGCCACGACCGGCAGCGCCGTGCCGAGGCCGTAGACGGATGGGAGGAGCACCGCGGAGCGGCCGTCGACGGCCAGGGGGATCAGGCTGCCGAAAAAGAGGGCGGCCGAAAGGGGACAGAAGGTGAGGGCGAAAACGATTCCGAGCAGCCCGGCCCCCCACATCCCCCATTTTCCCGCCTTCTCCTGGAACCCGACGCCGACAGGGGACGCCGAAAAGGAGATCGGGAGCACGTCGAGCAGGATCACCCCCACCACAATCAGCAGCGGCCCGATGATCCTGTGCATGTTTTTTTCGAGAAAGAAGGAGACCTCGGGGAGCGAGAGAAGGCTGGCTACCGCCAGGACGGCGATCACGACGTAGGCCAGCATCCGTCCCGCGGCGTAGAGCAGGCCGCTCCAGAGAACCCTTTTCGAGGACTCCAGGTTCCGGCTGATGAAGGAAACCGCGGCGATGTTGGTGGCCAGGGGGCAGGGACTGATGGAGGTCAGGATGCCGAGCCAGAGCGCGGAAAATATCGCGAAAGAGGACCCTTCCATTCCCGGTCCCGCCTAACCCTTGGCCAGGTAGCCGCGGACCTCGCGGCGGACGTAGTTGAGAAAGGCGTCCTTTCGTCCCGTCAGCTGCCACACCATCTTCAGGTTCGTCCATTCGGTCTGCCTGCCGTCGACCATGTTCACCAGGACCAGCGACTTGGACACCAGCTTGTAGTCCTGCATGAAATGGCGGTTCTGGGGCTTTTCATAATTGACGATCCTGAGTTCCAGCTTCCCGCTCCTGAGTTCCTCGGAGAAGCCCTGCTCGATGGCTTCCCTGGAATAGGACTCGATCTTCATGCAGGTGCTGCAGCGCGTGTCGGTGTGGAAATAGTAGGCGATGACCTTGTGCCCGGGGGCCGCCGGCGCCGGCTGGACGGCCAGATCTAAAACCGGGCCCGAGACCGCGACGGTCAGCGCCAGGATCAGAATGGATCGCATCAGGGTTTGGATCATGCCTCTTCTCTCCTCTTTTTTGGAACATCCCGCTCGCTCAGGTGCTGGTCCTGGAACGGGTTTCGATTGGAACAGGATACCACGAAACCGCCCGCGGACGGGGCCGCGCGCGCGGCGATTCCGGATAAACATAACATATGATATACATTAAGACTGCGGCGATACAAACGATTGCGCTTGACTGCATTCGTCAAGCCGGTTATATGAATGCGTTGCAAGGAGACGGCATGAAGGAGTCCGCCAGATTTTTCAAGGTCCTTTCCGATGAGGCCAGGCTCGCGATGATCTGGCTCCTGTTTCACCACCGGGAGCTGTGCGTCTGCGACTTCATGGAGGTCCTCGGAATCACCCAGTCCAAGGCCTCCCGTCACCTGGCCGCCCTGCGTAACGCCGGTGTGGCGACCGGCCGCAAGGAAGGGCTGTGGTCCTACTACTCCCTGCGTCCGGCGGGGGACCCCCTCGTCGATGCGCATATGAAGCTCCTGAAGTCGAGCCTGGCCCGGCGCCCGGAGTCCCGACGACTCACCAAGCGCCTCGACGCCTGGCTCGGGTCCAAGCAGCCGGGGGCTCCCTGCGGGACCGCGGCGCAACTGGCCCGCACATCGGGCCGCCGCCGCTGACCCGGAATCAGGCCAGCATCTTCCTGATTTCCTCGACCGAGGGGATCTTGCCGACCGCTTTCACCTCGCCGTCGATGGCGAGCGCCGGCGTCATCATCACCCCGAACGCCATGATCTTGTCGATCTCGGTCACCTTTTCGATTTCGTGCTCGACCCCCAGCTGCCTGGCCGCTTCTTCGGCGTTTTCCGCCAGCTTGCGGCACTTCGGGCAGCCCGTGCCCAGAATCTGGATCTTCATTCTTTTCCTCCCTGGATCCAACATCGCCGGACCTTCCCGGCGGTTCCGTGCCTATCCCCAGATCCAGCCGAACACCAGCCCGCTCGCGGTGGCCATGACCACGACCAGGGTGCAGAAGACCACCGTCTTCCCGGTGCCCATCACGCTCCGGATCACGAGCATGTTGGGGAGCGACAGCGCCGGCCCGGCCAGCAGGAGCGCCAGCGCCGGCCCCTTCCCCATCCCGGCCCCGATGAGGCCCTGGAGGATGGGGACTTCCGTCAGGGTGGCGAAATACATGAACGCCCCGAAGACGCTGGCGAACAGGTTGGTCCAGAGGGGCCAGACCGAGCGCGCGAACGCCTCGAACGCCCCGCCCCCCAGCCCGGTGAGCGCAAAAAAGGTGTCGGGCCGGTCCCCGACCAGCATTTCCACGAATTTTCCGGGAATCAGCCCCTCGTGCCCCGGGCGCCCGAGCAGGAAGCCGGCGACCAGGACGCCGAGGAGGAGCAATGGCATGATCTGCTTGGCGAACCCCCACGTCGCCTCGAGCCAGTCCGAGGATTCCCCCTCCCGGCCGGCCAGGATCACCGACAGCGCCGCGACCGCGGCCGCGAAGGGGAGCAGGACCCACATCCCCCCCGAGGGGAGGGCGAAAGCCAGGACGGCCGCGGGAACGGCGCCCAGGACCACCTTCCACCAGGGGATCCCGAACCAGGCGACGAGGATGATGCCCAGGCAGACTCCCAGCGCCGAAGTGACCTTCCATTTATTCTGCCATAGCGTGGTCCACGGGCCGGCGACGGGGGCCCGGGAAACGATCGCGCCCGCCGCGACGCCGATCTCCCGGCCCGCCTCCGGTCCGGACAGGACCTTGAGGGTGTAAGCCGCGTCGGCACCCTCTTCGGGGGCTGCGATGACGGCGGCCTCGAACCTGCTGCCGTCTGCGAGCGCGAACTCGTAATCGTTCGGCGCGCCCCAGTTGGCGAACACCAGGATGCCGATCATCAGGGCGAAAAAGAGCGCGTTCTGCCAGAGCGGCCGCGCGACTTCCGGCTGCGGCAGCGCCGCCCGGGCCGCCGCCTTGGCCGCCTCCTCCCTGCGGAAGAGGAAATGCATGACGAGCCCGATGACGACGCTGAAAAGCACGGCCGCCACCGCGCGGGCGATCCCCAGTTCGAGGCCGAGGATGCGGGCGGTCAGGATCACGGCCAGCACGTTGATGGCGGGACCCGAGTAGAGGAAGGCGCAGGCCGGGCCGAGCCCCGCCCCCATCCGCCAGATGCCGGCGAAGAGCGGCAGGACGGTGCAGGAGCAGACGGCCAGGATCGATCCCGACACCGACGCCACCCCGTAGGCGAGGACGCGCGATGCCTTGGCGCCCAGGTATTTCATGACCGCGGCCTGGCTGACGAAAACCCCTATGGCGCCCGCGATGAAGAAGGCGGGCACCAGGCACAGGAGCACGTGCTCGCGCGCGTACCAGCGGCTGAGGTGGAGCGCCTCCATGACGCTCCCGGTGAACCGTCCCTGCTCGAGCGGGAGCCAGAAGAAGAGGAGGAAGAGCCCCAGCGTCCACCCGAGCTGTTTCCATTCCGTTTTCAGCTTCACGCTTTCGCCCCCCCGCCCGTCAGCGTCCGATGCTCCTCGGCGCTCTGCGCCAGGACCTCCCCGACGCAGTCGAAAAAGCGCAGGACGCAGGGAAACCTGAGGCGGTAGTAGACCTGCAGTCCCCGCTTGTCTGACTCGAGGACCCCGGCGTTCCGGAGCACGGACAGGTGGCGGGAGACGGTCGAGACGTCGGCCCCGATCATATCGGCGAGGTCGCACACGCACCTTTCCCCGGCCGCCAGTTGCTCGACGATGAAGAGGCGGGACGGGTGGGCCAGCGCCTTGAAGATCCCGGCACGGACCTCGTATCCTCTCTCCGTTTTCTTGTCCATGGGAGGGATAATACCACTATTTGGCCAAATAACCAAATAGTGGACTCACTTCTCCGCCCGGTTTCCTCGCCGTCCGGCCCCGGCCCCCGATTCAGGGGAGACGGCCGACGATGCCTTCGAACTCCTCCTCGGAGAAGGCCCGGAGCGAGGTCGAGCGCACGTTCCCCATCATCCCCTGCGCCAGCAGCGAGGCGGCGTAGGTCTCGTCGTCGGGGACCTCCGAGATCGCGACCAGGTCGTATTGGCCCATCGTGAGGAACACGCCGAGGACCCGGCCGCCCCCGGCCTCCGCGCTCTGGCACGTCTGCCTGATCCGCGCCGGTGCGTCCTTGACGTTGTGAATGCCCTGGTCCGTCCAGTTGTACAGCGTGATGTAGATCGGCATGAGAGTCACCTCCACTGCCGTATGGGTGGGAAAAGCTGAAGCGTGGTCCCATTATAACCGATTCCGGAAACCGGGGAAATCGGTCTAGGGGTCGAGCGGGTCGAGGGGGTTGGGTTGCACGCACTCCCGGACCGGGTAAAATTCGCTCTCCTCCCCGCCCAGCTTCTCGAGCCCGCGATAGGGGAGATAGCCCAGTTCGTCCAGAAAGCGCTTCTGCATGACCGTGAGGAACCCGTTCTGCACCGGGTCGGTGACGATCAAGATCTTCTTGGTGTCGGGGATGCCGTAGCGGTAGGCCAGGCGCGAGGCGTTTCGCATGTTGGTGGTGCTGTGGCGCGCGTGCGGCTCGATGAGGATCGCCTCTTCCGGGATCCCGAGTTCCCGCACCAGGTACTTTTTCATCTCCACCGCTTCGGAAAAGGGGGTCTGGTTCGGGTGGACGTGCCCCCCCGAGACGACCAGGATGGGGGCCAGCTTCCTGCGGAAGCGCTCCGCGGCCTCCCGGCAGCGCCGGATGCTGCCTGGGGAGATCGCCTCCCCCTCCCGCTCCGGCCCCTGCCCCGGGACCAGGATCATGCTGTAGGCATAGGCGTGCCAGTCGATGGCCCCGATCCGCCCGACCGTCCTCCAGTTCGCCCCCCGTTCGAGCGGCTCGTAGCGGGCGGCCTCGTCGCGTCCGTTGACCGCGAGCGCCCAGAGGGCGAACTCGAGCGGCGCCCCGAAAAAGAGGTCCCTGCCGTCCCCTCCCCTGACCACCCCGGCCAGCCGTCGGCGCACCCTTTCACGGAAGGCCGGGTCCCCCTCCGGGAAGGAGATCGCGTCGATGGCCGGGTAGAGGGGCTTCTTCCCCCCGACGTAGACCTCGAGGATCCGGTTGACGCCGCGCGCCGAATCCGTCCAGGCGCTCCTGACGAGATCGGCGTCTTCGCGGGCCGCGTACAGGGGATACGCGGCCTCCGCCCGCAGCGCCGCACCGAGCGCGCCCAACCTGCCGCCATCCCGGACAAGGGCCGCGAGCCGGTTCCCGATCGCCTCGATCTCGCCGGGGCTCCAGCCCGCCGCTTCGGCGTAACAGCCGGCGTCGGCGCACTCGACCAGCGCCCGGCGCATCCGCTCCCGCTGCCGGGCATGCTGCTGATGGAGCCACGCGTCCCACCGCACCCCGTCCGCCAGCGCCCGGTTCCGGGCCACGGTGCGGAAGAAGGGGAAGGCCTTGGCGGTGATGACGGCGTCGGTGCCGCCGTCACCCGTCCAGGCGGCGGCCGGCGCCAGGCGCAGGCAGCAGAAGGCGAGCAGAAGGAGTCCCAGGCTTTTGAGGAAAGGACGGCGTGCAATCATGGCTTTCATGGTTTCATCCTGATCTATGATCCGGGCACCAGTTCCATGCCGGAATCGTCGCGTTACGCGGGCCTCACTTCCAGTCGCAAACCCTCGATTTTCCCGAAATCGCGCCGGTTTGCGGTCAACACGGTGTAGTCCAGGGAAATCGCCGTTGCGGCAATGATCAGATCATGGGCCCCCACCTTGAAGCCTCGCTTCCATAGCGATGCCCAGATCCGGGCATAGATGCGGGCCATGCCGCTGTCGAACGGGAATACGGGGATCGTTTCGATCACTTTCTCCACAAATGCCTGCCGCCGGATTTTACGAATTTCCGTATCCGCTCTTTCGACGCCATGGAGCAGCTCGGCCACCGTTATCACGCTGATGCCGAAGGGTTCATCCTCGCGGCCGGCCACCAGGCCATCCACGGCCCCGCGGTTTCTCTCCAGGGCGATGATCTCGCTGGAATCGAGGATCACTCCCATGGCTGTGCCTCGGGTATCTCCGGTTGGGTGCGTGCCGTTGCCAGAACATCGGCCTCAAAACCGGTATCGTCGCTGTCCAGGCGGGGAAGCGCGCGCACAATCCCGGGCAGGAGCGCGAGGGTCGCACCCCCGCGAGACTCTTCCACCGGAACCAGCGATGCGGCGGGCTTGCCGCCGCGGATAACGGTATACCGATCCCCGCGATATTTGATTTTGTTGAGCAATTCGGAAAAATTCCGAACCGCCTCGGTCGAGCTTATTTCTTTTTCCATCTCCATCTCCGCAAAATATTATAATCATATTTTACATTGATGGCCGCCGCAGTTAAAGAAGCTCCTGCAAATAGTCGGCTCACGAGGCGAGTGGATTCAGACCTGCGATCCTTTCGGTGTTTCTCTCCGCCGGGCGTCCATCAGGACCAGCCCCCCCTTCCGGGCGCCGAGGTGGCGGGTGATCACGGGGCATTTCACCTTCAGGAGGAAAAAGATCGGCCCCTCCGCCTCCGAGAGGCATTCCAGGTTTCCCTGCCCCTTGCTGATGATGACATCCGCGCTGCGGAACAGTTCCAGAAACTCCGGCGAGCACCGTCCCAGGATGGTCCCGGGGGCGTCGCAGCCGGAGGAGAGGATGCGGGCCGAGCGGCCGATGCCGCTCTTTTCGGCGTCCTCGACCGTGGCATCGTTGATGATGGAGATGTCCCGCACCGCGTAGAACGTCCGCTTCCCCATCGTCTCGATCAGGATCCGGTCGAAGACGGTCTCCCCAGCGTTATCCCCCAGATAGAGGATCGTTCCGGCGGCCCCGACCCTTTGCCTGAAAGATTCGTAGTGGTCGATGGCGAGCGGTTTCCCCAGGACGGAGTGCATTTCCTCCTCCAGATCGAAATCCTGGTGGGCGCCGAAATCGATGACGTTGCCCGCAATCGCGATACCGGCCGCCGTCCGGAGCGGGTCGTCCGATTCCGCAACGGCCGCTTTCATCCTTTCATAATGGCCGAGGGCGATGCGGACGCTGTCGTCCTTGAGCTTTCTGAACGGATCCGGCACCCCCGTGATTTCGCGCACGGCGCCATAGATATGCCGGGCCGTGTCCGGCGGCGGGCTGTCGTAGGGGATGTCCGGAATATGTGAAGCTACGGCGTCCAGGACCCGCTTGATCGTTCTTTCGTCGTCAGTGGCTTCTCTGGCGGCGAAAAGCGCCTGCTTCATGAAACACGGAACGCAATCCAGATACGTCTTCATCGGTTCCCGATCTGAAAAACGGCGACGCCGCCGGCTACCCCCTGACGTCCCGGACCATGGTGAGCCGCTCGACCCCCTTGATCTGACGGTAATTGGCCCCCTGGCTGATCCCGCGCAGGGCCAGTTCCGGATCGGTGACCTTCGTGCCCGACACGGCGGCGATGCCGTAATCGAAAAGGACCGGGGAAAGCGGGGCGCTGTCGCCCAGCACGACGACGAAAGCGTTCGGCCGGCACAGCCGGAGCAGCCCTCCGATGGTGTGATTGGTGAAGGAGGTGCCCGTGATGGCGACGACATCCGCCTCGGGAAGGACATTTTGCGCTTCCGATTCCGGGAGGTCGTCCTTCTGCGGGTTTTTTTCCAGCACCTTCAGGTCCCCGACCGTTTCCCGGAGGTCGGGAATGAAGGGGAAGCGTCCCACGATGACGACCTTCTTCCCCGCGCCCTTCTCGGCGATCAGCTCCCGGGCGTTCAGCTCCCGGCACCGGCCCATGTCGATCTCGAGCAGCGAATTGATGGTGGCCATCCCGACCGCGGATTCGACGATGCTGTCCGATTCGGCCATCCGGACCAGTTCCGCGGCGCTTTTATCCAGCAGGAAGCCGGGCCCCTTCATCAGGGGAGGGTCCTGCCGCAGGGCGTCCCGGGGGAGCGTGGCCGCAAGCCCGCAATGGCGCGTCAGGACCGCGCTGTGAAACAGGCCGATGCGGATATCCCGCACGGGCGCTTCCATGTCCAGGGTGGAAACGACGTCTTCAAGAATCTTGATCACTTTGCCTCCGCTGTGGCGCCGATCGGGCCGCACGGCGCCGGTCGCCGCCCCGTGTCCGCGCCCGGATTCTACACCAAAGGGGCGTGATGTCCCTTATGTTTGCAGGTCGACGTAGGCGCCGGCAACGAGCCGCTCCGGGCCGATACCGAGCCGGCGCATGAGATTCCGGGCTTCCTCTTCTCCCGCATCCGCGCTCTCCCCCTCCCCGAGCGCCACCTCGAGTTCGAGGAAATCGCCCAGGCTCTCGACGCGGTCCAGGTGGATGCGCTTCCGCCCGGCGTGGTAGAGGAGGCGCCGCTTCTTCACGCGCCCCGCCTCCCCCCAGGCGGAGGCGAGGGCCGCACGCAGGGTCGCCGGGCTGCCGGTGGGCGAAACGATGTAAGACGACTCCCTGGGCCCCGCCCCGTCGGCCCGCCGGTAGAAGATGAGTTCGCCCCGGTCCGGGGCGAGGGTGCGGAGCTTCAGCCGCCCGTTCGGGCAGGCGAAAAAGAAGTCGTCCTGGACGATCTCGACCGGCCCCCGGTCGGCCACCGCCTCCACCAGGGGGATAACCGCCTCGACGCTCCCGATCCGGGCCTTGATCTCGATGTTTCGGGCCATCATGGGACATCCCGGTTTCTGAACGGGTCGGTTCCCCGCCACTTCCCGCCCCCGGCGAGCACCGTGTAGAGCGCGTCGTAGTGCATCGTCTCGAAGATCGTGAACTCGTTGAAGGAGATGATCTCCCGGTCGTCCACGTACCGGCGCTCCAGGGGGAGGCGGTCGACGGGGGGGACGACCCGGATGCCGCGGCTCCAGCCGGTGACCCCCGGCCCGAAAACGGTGATGCCCGGTTTCGGGCCCTGGCCCTCGGCCGCCCAGTAGGCGCTCTCGCGGTCGTGGACGTTGTGGACCTGGTCAAAACCGAGTCCCGTCACGTAGCTGATACCGATCGGGTTGAGCCCCAGCTTGTAGTCCATCAGCTCCGAGGCGGCGTCGAAGTAGGCCTGGTCCCCGGACAGCATCCAGTGGAGCAGCGGGGCGGCCGCGTACTGGGGCTGCCGGACGTTGTGGCCCCAGGCCTTGCCGTCGGGATCGTTCCCCACCGGGTAGGCGTGGCGCCGGAGTTCGGCGATATTGGCGTCGGCCGCGTCCTTGAGCGCCCGGCGGAAGAAACGGACGATCTCCGGGTCGGTTCCGGCCTTCCGGTCCAGGATGTAGGAGAGGATATAGGCGGGGTTGTCCAGCCGGTCGTCGTTGAGCGAATAGCCCGGCGTCAGGTAGAGATGGTCCTTCAGCCCGCCGGCGATCGGGTGCAGTTCCCGGATTTTCGCGTGATCGGCCTCTTCCCCGTGGAGGAGGAAGCGCTGGATATGGAAGTAGAGCCTCTCCGGCGCGGCCATGGCGCCGCCGCAGGAGCTTGCGGCCCGCTCCGCCCGCCGCTCCAGTTCCTTCGCCCTCCCGGGATCGTACGGGGCGAGGATACGGGCCAGGTGCAGAAACAGCCCGGCCCCGGTGCAGGTGGCGCGGTCGTCGACCTTCACCGTGCCGTACTTCTTGTCGTCCCGGTCCATCGGCGCGGCGAAGGGGTCCGGGTACCCGCGGGTCTCGGTCCCGAAATGGATGCCGCCGTCCCCGTTCTGCAGGTACTCCCACGCCAGGCTCCCCCAGGCGGCTTCGTCGACGATATCGGGGACGCCGTTTTCGTACCCCGTGATGTTGTAGTCGTCGTCGAACCTGCCCGGGAGGTCGAACTGGCCGTCGGCGAACAGGCGCGGGAAGGCCTCGTAGATCATCAGGTTGATGATCGGGTTGGCCATGTGGTACGCCCGCCGGTCGGCGTCCCCCGCGTCATGGTACCCCCCGTGGACGCGGAAGGTCCGCTCGTCCCCCCCGACATCGATGTTGGCCTCGCCGATCGGGCCGTCCACGTCGTAGATCAGGGTGTGGCACGCCTTCTTGCGGATGCCGGGCCGGGCGATCGGGCAGCCGCAGCGCTGCAGGTACTGGGCCCGGAAGAGGGTGTAGGCCAGATGCGCGGAAAACTCCCCTCCCACGCCGAAGGGGTGGCTGCTGCCGTACCCCCTGACGGTGAGGGTATAGGGACCCCCAGCGGGGACGGCCGCCAGGTCGATCCGGTACACGTGATCGCCGGAGCCCGAGTCCGCGCCGACCTCCTCCAGCCGCCCGCCCGCGACGGTTTTCCCCGTCCCCCGGTCCCACACGGTGAATTCCGGGAGGGGGCCCTCGATCCGGCGCGCCCCCCCGGTCCCCAGCCAGAGGGCGAAGTTGGCGTACCGGCGGCGCGACCGCGCGCTGTAGCCGGCCTGGTTGGTCTTGATCGCCTCGCAGAAGATTTCCTTTTCCCGGAACTCGATCTCCCTGTCCCCGTAGGGAGTCTCCACCCGGTAGCGCTCCCCCTCCTCGAGTTTCGAGGTCTCGAGGTAGATGTGGTGATCGAAGGGGTCGGCCGCGGTGGAGTACCGGTAAACGGCCGTCGCCGGGCGGCCGTTGATCTTCCACCCGGAAGGGTCGCCAATGGCGACGGCGCCGGTCTCGGCCGAGTCGCCGGCGATGAAGGCCACCAGCACGTTGCGGGAGGCCGAGCGGATTTCCTTCAGGGAGGGGCGGGCCTCGAGGCCCGGGAAGGCGCAAAGGAGCGCGAGAACGATACCGACCGAAATTTTCTGGGTCATGAGGGATCCTTCGTCAACGGGACGGAAGCCTGATTCTTTCCCACCGGGCCCCACCGGGGGCGACTGGGAGAGCCGGGTTCGCCCGCCTCAGGCCTCGATTCTACTACAGCCGGGGGAAAGCGGGGCCATTTATCGGACCCTTCCGCCGCGCCGGTCCCCTTCCCTGGGTCCAAGGGCAATGATTGCGGTGACGGGGTGGTCCGTCCCCGTTCGGGATTGGGGGGAGAAGTGGCGGAGGTGCATGGGAATCGAACCCACCCAGCCCACCTTCCGGTGAACCACAACTGGATTTGAAGTCCAGGCCGGCCACCAGGCCGGATTCACCTCCGCGCTGGCGGTGATTGTATCAGAAACCGGCCGGGCACCCACTTGAAATCCGAGGTTTTGCTCCAATAATCGGAAAATTTGGATCATAATGGCTGCGCCGGTTTATTGTGAATCCGGCGGCGGACGCCCGTGGAGCCGCTGCCGCGGAAGCGAGTGGAGAGCGTCATGAACGAGTACACCAGGCACCCGAAGGGACACCGGGACACCATGGCCGTGCACTACGGCGAGAACCGCTGGATGGGGAGCATCACCACCCCCATCGACTACGCCAGCACCTTCGTCTTCAAGAACGTCGCGGAGATGGTGGCGTTCGCCGAGGGCCGCATCCGGCACTACGAGTACGGGCGGTACGGGAATCCCACCCGCGAGGCGGCCGAGAAGAAACTGGCGGCCCTCGAAGGGGCCGAACGCTGCGTCCTTTTCGACTGCGGCATGAGCGCCGTCTCCTCCACCATCCTCTCCACCTGCAGCCAGGGGGAGCACATCATCATCACCGACGACGCCTACAAGCAGACGCTGCGGTTCGTCACCACCGTGATGCCCCGCTTCGGCATCCACTCCACGGTGGTCCCGATGGGGGACTACGAAGCCATGGAACGCGCGGTGACCTCGGAAACGGTCATGATCATCTCCGAGTCCCCCACCAACCCCTACCTGAACATCGCGGACGTGGACGAGGTGGTGCGGATCGCGCGCCGGCACCAGGTCCTCAGCGTCATCGACAGCACCTTCGCCACCCCCTACAACGCCCGGCCGCTCGAGCAGGGGGTGGACATCGTCATCCAGAGCACAACCAAATACCTGGCGGGGCACAACGACGTGCTCGGGGGGGCGGTCCTGGGGTCGGAGCACGCCACCGAACCGATGCTGCAGTGGCGCCGTATGACCGGGGGCGTCATCGACCCGATGAGCAGCTACCTGCTGATCCGGGGGGTGAAAACTTTCGGGGTGCGGATGGAACGGCTCAACCGCACCGCCCAGGAGATCGCGGAGTTCCTCGAAAAACAGCCCAGGGTGCGCCGCGTCTACTATCCCGGCCTCCCGGGGCACCCCCAGCACGCCATAGCCAGAAGGCAGATGCGGGGGTTCGGCGCCGTCGTCACCTTCGAGCTCGACGCCGACCTGGCACGGACCCTGAAATTCCTGGAAGGGCTCAAACTGTGCATGCTCGGCCCAAGCCTGGGCGGGCCCGAGACGCTGGTCACCCATCCGGCGCTGAACAGCTACTACAACATCACCCGCGAGGAGCGTTACAGGCTGGGCATCATCGACGAACTCATCCGCCTGTCGGTCGGGCTCGAAGACCCCCGCGACATCATGGGCGACCTCGAGCTCGGGTTCGCCCACATGGACGCCTGACCGGTCCGCCACGGGCCGCTGGCACGCCGCGGCTTCCCCATGGTAGAGTGAAGAGTCCGGTTTTTTGCAGAGGATCCGTGGCTATGGCCTGCGCCTACAGCGATTACATTTTCCAGCCGCTCCCCGATGAGCTGGAGATTCTCCGTTCGACCCTCTACCACCTCTCCGAGGGGGTGGTGGTGGCCGATGCCGGGGGCCGGTTTTTGATCTGCAACGCGGCCGCCCAGAAAATGCTGGGGGTCTCCGGGCAGGAGAACGCCCCCCGGGCCTGGTCCGAAATCAGGGGCTGCTACCGGCCGGACGGCATCACCCCCTACCGGCGGGAAGAGCTTCCCGACGCGCGGGCACTGGCGGGCGAGACCGTGGCCGAGACGGAGGTCTTCATCCGCAACGAGCAATGCCCCTCCGGACTCTGGCTCTCGGTGCAGGCGAACCCGCTCCGCGGCGAGGAGGGGGGGATCCGCGGCAGCGTCGTGGTTTTTCACGACATGACGGAGAGGAAGGAAGGAAGCACCCAGATCCAGATCCTGCAGAACGCCGTCGAGCAGACGGCCGACAGCATCATCATCACCGACCGCAGCGGCATCATCGAGTACGTCAACCCCGCCTTCGAACAGACGACGGGCTATACCCGGGAGGAGGTGAGGGGAATCACCCCCCGCATCATCAATTCCGGGGTCCACGACGCGGCGTTCTACGAAAACCTCTGGGCGACGATCCTCTCCGGCAACGTGTTCCGGGCCACGATGGCCAATCGCAGGAAAAACGGCGAGATCTTCTACGCCGAGCAGACCATTACCCCGATGTGGGGCCCGACGGGGGTCATCACCCATTTCGTCACGGTGATCAAGGACGTCACCGAGCAGCGCAAGCTCCAGGAGCAGCAGTTCCAGATGAGCCTGGCCCGCGCCGTCCAGCAGCAGTTTTACGAAATCCCCCCCCCGCGCATCGAGGGATACGACTTTGCCGCGGCCGCTTTCCCCGCGGACGCCATCGGGGGGGACTACTTCGATTTCATCCCGCTCGGGGACGGCGCCATCGGCATCGTCATGGGGGACGTCTGCGGCCACGGCATCGGGTCGGCCCTCCTGATGGCCGAACTGCGCGCCTTCCTCAGGGCATTCGCTCCCGTAAGCCGGGACGTGGCCGAAACCCTGTCGCTGACCAACGACGCCCTGGCCGACGACCTGAGGCAGGACCACTACGCGACGCTTTTCTACTGCCGCCTCGATCCCCGCTCCCGCACCCTGGTCTACGCCAGCGCCGGGCACACCCCCGGGTTCCTCTTCAACGCCGCGGGGGAGGTCAAGCGGTCGCTCGACAGCATCGACATCCCGCTGGGGCTGATGCCGGGCCACACCTTCGGGTCGAGCGGACCCATCCAGCTGGAACCGGGGGACCTTCTGACCCTTCTGACCGACGGCATCACCGACGCCGAGCGGCCCGACCAGAACTTTTTCGGCGTGGAGCGCGCCCTCGATTTCATCCGCGCCTACCGGCGCGAGAGCGCCAAGGACATCGTGAACGGGCTCTACGGGGCGGTCCGGGAGTTTTCCGACGGCATGCCCCAGGTCGACGATATCACCACCGTCGTCTGCAAGGTCCTGGATCCCCGGGAAGGGACCCGGGCGGGGGACCCCGCGGGGGGCCCAGGGCGCCGCGGGAAACACGCGTAGTCGGAAACCAAGGAGGACGGAATGCTTGGGGGGAAGGTAGTCGGCATCATAGGCGCGGGCAACATGGGAGAGGTCCTGATCCGGGGACTGGTCCATTCGGGCCGGATGAAAAAATCGGACATCCTCTCGAGCGACGTCAACCGGGAACGCCTCGCCGCGGTGGAGATGGCCCACGGGATCCGGACAACGACGTCGAACCTGGAACTGGTGCAGAAGGCCTCCATCGTCATCATCGCCGTCAAGCCGCAGAACGTCGGCCCGCTGCTGGACGAACTGGCCGGATCGAGCCATGAAAACCATGTTTTCGTCTCGATCGTGGCCGGGGTGACGACCGAAAGGCTGGCCGAAAAGATGCACCGCCAGTCGGGCGTCATCCGCGCCATGCCGAACGCCCCCGCCTCCGTCCAGGCCGGCATCACCGCCCTCTGCCCGGGCCGGAACGTGTCCTCCGAAGACCTCGGGCGGGCGGAGGCCATTTTCGGGTGCATCGGGAAGACCGTGGTCCTGCCGAACGAGGCGCTGATGGACGTGGTCACCGGCCTGAGCGGGAGCGGCCCCGCCTACGTCTTCATGTTCATCGAATCGCTCAGCGACGCCGGGGTGCAGCTGGGGATCTCCCGGAAGGAGGCGTCGCTGCTTGCGGCCCAGACGGTCTACGGGGCGGCCAAGATGCTCCTGGAGACCGGGAAGCACCCGAGCGAGCTCAAGGACATCGTCGCCACACCCGGGGGGACCACCTTTGCCGGGCTGAAAATGCTGGAAAAGTGCAATTTCCGGTCGACCCTGATGGAGGCCGTGGAAGCGGCCACCCGGCGGTCCCGGGAACTGGGCGCTCTCGAGCGGAAATAGCGGGACCGGGCGGTATCCCATGGATGGGACCGGTCCGTTCGTCATAAAACCAGGCCTTGCCATAAGGAAAGGGGGCGTTTGCCATGCCTGAATCATTCCGTGCCGGATCCGCAGACTCCATCGACAAAATAACGGAATTGCTGGGGCCGGAAGCCTCGTATTACCTAGACCACCAGAGCAGGACGGTGGGCAAGGACCAGCTGCACCTGCCGGGACCCGACTTCATCGACCGGGCCTGGCTCGCGAGCGACCGGCCGGCCCCGGTTCTGCGCAGCCTGCAGTCGCTCGTGGACCACGGGCGGCTCGGGGGGACGGGCTATCTCTCGATCCTCCCGGTCGACCAGGGAATCGAGCACTCCGGCGGGGCCTCCTTCGCCCCCAACCCGATCTATTTCGACGGCGAGAACATCGTCCGGCTGGCCATCGAGGGGGGGTGCAACGCCGTGGCGTCCACGCTCGGCGTCCTCGGCTCCGTATGCCGCAGATACGCCCACAAGATCCCCTTCATAGTAAAGATCAACCACAACGAATTCCTCTCCTACCCGAACGGCTACGACCAGATCCTGTTCGCCAACGTCCGGCAGGCGTTCGAAATGGGAGCCACCGCCATCGGCGCCACCATCTATTTCGGGTCCGACGAATCCCGCCGGCAGATCCAGGAGGTCTCCGAAGCGTTCCACGAGGCGCACCAGATGGGGATGGCCACGATCCTCTGGTGCTACCTGCGCAACTCCGCCTTCAGCAAGACCGGGGAGGGGGGACCCGATTACCACGTCGCGGCCGACCTGACGGGCCAGGCCAACCATCTCGGGGTCACCATCGAGGCCGACATCATCAAGCAGAAGCTCCCGGAATGCAACGGCGGCTACAACGCGCTCAAGTTCGGCAAGACGCATAAAAAGGTCTACTCCGACCTGACCTCGGATCACCCGATCGACCTCACCCGCTACCAGGTCATCAACTGCTACCTGGGGCGCGCCGGGCTGATCAACTCGGGCGGCGCCAGCTCCGGCGCCGGGGACCTGGCCCAGGCGGTGAAGACGGCCGTGGTCAACAAGCGGGCCGGGGGGATGGGCCTGATTTCGGGCCGCAAGGCGTTCCAGCGCCCGATGGAGGAGGGGATCGCCCTGCTCCACGCCATCCAGGACGTCTATCTCTGCAGGGAAGTGACGGTAGCCTAGGAACGCCCCGAGCCCTATGACGAGCGATCCGACTCTCCGCCTTTCCGTCGTGATTCCGGCCTTCAACGAGGAGCTGCGCCTGCCCGACACCCTGGCGCAGTCGGTGGCCTATCTGCGCGCCCGAACCTACGGCTCGGAGATCCTGGTGGTGGACGACGGGTCGTCGGACCGGACCGCCGATATCGCGCGGCGGCACGATTCCGGTCCGGTCCCGGTGAGGCTCCTGGCCCACCCCGACGGGCTCAACCACGGCAAGGGGGCTTCCGTCAGGCTGGGGATGCTGGCCGCGGGCGGGACCCACCTCCTGTTCATGGATGCGGACAATTCGACCACCCTCGAGCACGTCGAGCGCTTCTGGCCCTATTTCGACAAGGGGTACGACGTCGTCATCGGGTCCCGCGCCCTGGAGGACTCGGTGATCCCCGTCCGCCAGGCGCGCTGCAAGGAGCTGGCCGGCCGGATGGGGAACTGGATCATCCAGACCCTCTCGGTCCCCGGCATCGCCGACACGCAGGCCGGGTTCAAGATGTTCACCCGGAAAGCGGCGGGCATCATCTTCCCCCGGCAGACGATGGCGCGCTGGGGCTACGACATCGAGCTGCTGGCCATCGCCCAGGCCCACGGCTGCCTGATCGCGGAAGCCCCCATCACCTGGCGGAACGCTCCCGGGAGCAAGGTGACCGCCCGGTCCTACCTCCAGGTGCTGGGCGAGGTCTGGCGCATCCGTCGGAACCTGCGCGCGGGCCTTTATCGATAACGGCCGGGGGACCGGGAGGGGCTCGCGGCGGCGGGCGGGAAGGCAGGAGACGGCTCCATGCACGAATTCGGGATGCTGGGGGACCTGGTGGTGGTGTTCGGGTTCGCGACCGCGGTCGTGTATGTCTTCCACCGCCTCAACCAGTCCCCCATCGTCGGGTTCATGATCACCGGGACCCTCATCGGCCCCTACGGCTTCAGCCTGGTGCACGAGCTCGACAGCATCCATACCCTGGCGACGGTCGGGCTGATGATCCTTCTCTTCTCCCTCGGCCTGGAATACTCCCTGAAGAAACTGATGGAGACCAGGATCGCCGTGCTGCTGACCGGCCCCCTGCAGACCCTCGGGACCGGACTCGTCGTGACCCTCATCGCCCGGCAGGCCGGGGCCTCCCTCCAGGCCGGCATCGTCTACGGCATGCTGGTGGCGCTCAGCAGCACCGCCATCTTCATGAAGATGTTGTCCGACCGGGGCGAGATCGATTCCGTTCATGGGCGCATCGGCCTCGGCATCGCCATATTCCAGGACCTGGCCACCATCCCGTTCATGGTGGCCATCCCCCTGATGGCCGCGGAGGAGGCGTCGCTATCCTCGGTGGGGTTCTCGGTGGCGAAAGCCGCCCTCCTCATCGTGGGCGTGCTGGTCGTGGCGCGCTATGTTTTCCCCCTGATCCTCCGCGGCATCCTGAAGACCCAGAGCAAGGAACTGTTTCTGATCACCGCCACCTTCCTCTTCCTGGGGATCGCGTGGGTTTCGGCCGCGGCGGGGATTTCCCTCGCGCTCGGCTCCTTCCTGGCGGGGCTGGTGCTGTCCGAATCGGATTGCGGCCAGCACATCTTCGCCGAGGTGCGCCCCTTCCGCGACGGACTCAACAGCCTCTTCTTCATCTCGCTCGGGATGCTCGTGGACCCATCCTTCATCGCGCAAAACGTCGGGAGCGTCCTCCTGATCACCACGGCCGTCATTTTCGGCAAGACCCTCATCACCACGGCCGCCGTCGCCGCCAGCCGCATTCCGCTCCATCCCGCCCTTTTCGCGGGGACGGCGCTGGCCCAGCTCGGGGAGTTCTCCTTCGTTCTGCTCCAGGCGGCGGTCGCCGCCGGCATCGTGGGCGCCGGCCCCTACCAGATCCTGCTGGCATGCTCCGTGGTCAGCATGATCGTCTCCCCTTTCTTCTTCCGGCTCACGCGCAATCTGGTCATGCGTTTTGCCCGGGACTGGGACCCCGGGCTGAGGGTCGGACAGGCGGAGGGCGAGGCACGGGAACTGGAGCGCCTCAGGGACCACGTGATCATCTGCGGCAACGGCCTGGGCGGACAGAACATCGCCCGGGCGCTCAAGGCGAACGGGATCCCCTACGTCATCGTCGACCTGAACGAGCAGGGGGTGCGCGAGACCAGGCGGGAGGGGGAATCGATCCTGTTCGGGGACTGCACCAACGCCCACACCCTCGAACTGGCGGGCATCCGCCGCTCCCGCGTCATCGTCTTCGTCGTCTCCGACCCCTTCGCCGCCCGGCTGGGCATCAAGCTGGCCCGGGAGATGATGCCCGAAATCGTGGTTCTCGCCAGGACGAAATACGTCGCGGACATGGACGCGCTGTGGGACCAGGGCTCCACGGAGGTCATCGCCGAGGAGTTCGAGGCGTCCCTGGAGCTCATGACGCGGATCCTGAGGGTCTACAACGCCCCCCGGTCGATGGTGGCCGCCGAAATCAAGTCGATCCGCGACCAGCGCTTCGGCTTCTTCCGGGACCGGAAGGTCACCGTGCCCCGCATCCGGCTGAGCAACGAGCTCGACATCTACACGGAGACCTGGCAGGCTCCCGAACGGTGGGGGTGGAACGGCGCCCGGGTCAGTGAAATCGGGCTCCGGGAGAAGACGGGGAGCCTGATCCTGGGCATCATCCGGGAGAACCTCACGCTGAACAACCCCGATCCGAACATGAAGCTCGCGGGGGGTGACCGCCTGGTGCTCAGCGGGACCAAGGACCAGCTCAAGGGGGCCATCACCCTGCTGTCGCACGAAACCGCGGTGCCGGAGGGTTAGGAGCATGCCGGCCCGGCCGGCGTGCGGAAATGGGAGAGGGAGCGCATGAACCTGCGAAGAACCCGGGCCGCGGCGCGCAAGGAGTTTCTCCACATCCTGCGCGACCCGATCAGTCTCGTCATGGCGCTGGCACTTCCGATCCTGATGATCCTCCTGTTCGGGTACGCGCTGACGCTCGACGTCGACCGGATCCCCGCGCTCGTTTACGACGCCGACCGCTCCCCCGCCAGCCGCGACCTGGTCTCGCGCTTCGAACTGTCGCGCTATTTCCAGATCCTGGGGGACGCGGACGGGTACCGCGAGATCGAACACTCCATCGACCGCAACGAGTGCATGCTCGGCATCGTCATCCCCCGGGACTACGCCCGGGACCTGGCTTCCGGCCGCAATCCCCAGGTCCAGCTCCTGTTCGACGGCAGCGATTCCAACACCGCCTCCATCGCCCTCGCCTACGCCACCGGCATCATCCGGCCCCTGGCGGACTCGCTGCGCTCCCCGGCGCCCGCAAAAGCGGCCGGCGCCCGCCCGGCCGTCGACGCGCGGCTGCGCGTCTGGTACAACAGCGACCTGAAATCGAGGAACTACATCGTCCCGGGGCTGATCGCGCTGATTCTCATGATCATCGGGGCGCTCATGACTTCCCTGACCCTGGCGCGCGAATGGGAGATGGGGACGATGGAACAGCTGCTCTCCACGCCCCTGCGCCCGGCCGAGGTCGCGCTCGGGAAAATGAGCGCCTATTTCGTTCTCGGGGTCGTCGACATGGTCCTGACGGTGGTGATCGGGGTCCTCATCTTCGGCGTGCCCCTGATGGGGAGCCTTCTGTTCCTGGCCTTTTCCGGCTGCCTGTTCCTGGTCGGCGCCCTGTTCTGGGGCATCCTGGTGTCGGCGCTGACCCGGTCCCAGCTGGTCGCCTACCAGCTGGCGATGCTCAGCTCCTTCCTCCCCGCGTTCCTCCTGTCCGGGTTCGTGTTCGCGATCGAAAACATGCCGCTCCCGGTCCGGATCATCAGTCATCTCTTCCCGACCCGCTATTTCGTCACGATTCTCAAGGGCATTTTTCTGCGCGGGGTCGGCATCGAGGTCCTCTTCCTGGAGGTGGGACTGCTCGCGGCCTACGCGGCGCTGATCTACCTGATCGTGCTCCGCAAACTCAAACAGAAGGTGGCCTGAAACCATGTGGAACCGCATCGCGGCGATCATCCGGAAGGAATTCATCCAGACGCTCAAGGACCCCCGGTCCCTGGCGCTGCTGGTCGGCCCCCCCATTCTCCAGCTGATCCTCTTCGGTTACGCCGTCAACCTGGACGTGGAAAAGGCGCGGCTGGGATGGATGGACGCGGACCGGACCCCCGAAAGCCGCGAGCTCGGGGACGCCTTCCGCAACTCGCGCTACTTCGCACTGACAGCCACGCCGGAGAGCGAGGGGGAAATCCGCGAACTCCTCGACCGCGGGGCGGTCGACGCCGTGGTCCGCCTGCTCCCGGGATTCGGCCGCGACGTCATGCGCGGGAACACCGCCGGGGTACAGATCCTCGTCGACGGCACCAACTCCAACACCGCGTCGATCGTCTCCAGCTACGCCACCCGGATCGTCGCCTCCTACGGCGCCGCCGTCGGAGCCGCCCGCCCCAAGGCCCCGCCCTCCCCGGCCGTGGGGCCCCCGGTTCCGGCCGTCATCCCGGTCCTGACGGCGGAGGACCGGGTCTGGTTCAACCCCGACCTGCGCAGCCGCGTCTATTTCGTCCCCGGCGTCATCGTCAACATCATCGCCCTGGTGACCATCATGCTCACGGCCATGAGCATCGTGCGGGAAAAGGAGCTCGGGACCATGGAGCAGCTGATGGTGACCCCGGTGCGCCCGTTCGAGCTGATGCTGGGGAAGCTCCTCCCTTTCGCCCTGATCGGCGTCTTTGAGGTCCTCTTCATCGTAGTCGCCGCCCTGCTGGTGTTCGGCATCCCCCTGCGCGGAAGCATCCCCCTGCTGATGTTCTGCTCCATCCTCTTCCTGCTGACGACTTTGGGCGTGGGCCTTTTCATCTCCACCCTGTCGCGCACCCAGCAGCAGGCGATGATGCTCTCCTTCTTCTTCTTCATGCCGGCGATGCTGTTGAGCGGCTTCGCCTTCCCGATCCGAAACATGCCCCCTGCCGTACAGCTGGTGACCTACCTGAATCCGTTGCGCTACTTCATGCAGATCGCCCGCGACCTTTTCCTGAAAGGGGTGGGCGCGCCGGCAATGTGGCAGGAGATCGCCGCGCTCGGCCTGGTCGGCCTGGCGGTTTTCGTCCTCAGCGCCCTCCGGTTCCACAAGAAACTGGACTAGGCCCCCCGGCGCCCCCCCTCTCCGCGTGCCACTTTAATGATGGCCGCGGATCGGTTTCCAAGCTATTATGGAACGCCGAAGAGGAGGCCGGAATGAAGCTTTGGATACGCAGAATATGTCTGACGGCGGCGCTGCTGTCGCCCGCGGGCGCCCCCGCGGCCGCCTTCGCCGACCAGGCCGCGGCCGCGCACGAGCCGCGGGCCGCCGAGACCGCCGCGGCCGAGGCCCTCACGCGCCTCGGCATCCCCCTGCAGCGGGACCCGGAGGGGGTCGTGCGCTGGATCGAGGCCGACCAGGGCCAGTTCACCGACGAGGCGCTCGCCCGCCTGCCCGCCCTCCGCAGCCTCGAATGGCTCGAGATCGGCGGAGGCCGCGTCACCCCTGCAGGGCTGGCCCACCTCCAGAATGCCACCGCGCTCCGGCGCCTCTATATTCACGACATCGATCTCGGCGCGAATCCGCTCCCCTGGCTTTCCGGCCTGCCGAACCTGGAGGCCCTCGCACTCCGGCACACCGGCACCGACGGCGCCGTGCTCAAGCACCTGACGTCCAAGTCCCTGACCGTGCTGAACCTGAGCGGGAACCCGGTCGGCGACAACGCCATGGAGGCCGTCGCCCGCCTCCGGCAGCTGGAGGTCCTGGCGCTGGCCGACACCAAGGTCACGGGAGCGGGGATCGCCAGCCTGGAAGGGATGCCCCGGCTGAACGAACTCAACATCATGCGGTGCGATATCCGGGACGGCGATCTCCAGTCCTTCCTTTCCATGCCCAACCTCCGGATCGTCTACGCCGAGGGGACACCCCTCGGAGACATGGCCGTTCACGGCATCGTACAGCGCTTTCCCATGCTGGCGATCTTTCGCTAGAACCCTGCAAGAGAGGACGGATCATGCATCGAAAACTGCGGATTTTGCCGGCACTGGCCGTTATCGGGGCCTCCCTGGCCCTGGGTGCCGTGGCCCCGGGAGATGAAGGGGACCCCGGGTGGATGCGCACCCCGGACGTGGTCTACGTGGGGACCCCCTACGACGTGGTTTCCACCATGCTCCGGATGGCGGGTGTCAAAAAGCAGGACGTGGTCTACGACCTCGGGTGCGGCGACGGCCGCATGCTGGTGCTGGCGGCCCAGAAGTACGGGTGCCGCGCCGTCGGCTACGACATCGACCCGGTGCGCGTCCGGGAGTCCCGGGAGAACGTGGCCAGAAACGGGGTCGGGAACCTGGTCGAGATCATCCAGGAGGACATCTTCAAGGTCGACCTGGCCGAGGCCACCGTCCTCCCCATCTACCTGCTCCCCGAAATGAACCGCCGCCTCCTGCCCCAGCTGGAAAAACTGAAACCGGGCTCGCGGATCGTTTGCCACGATTACGGGCTGGACGGCATCATCCCGGACGAGACCAGGACGGTGATTTCCAACGAGGACAACGCCAGTCACATCCTCATGCTCTACACCACCCCCCTGCGCAGGAACTGAGAGACAACCCCGGAAAACAGAGCGGGCCGCCCGGAGGCGGCCCGCGGTTGGCCCTTGCGGCGTTTTGGGAAACGAGGGGCTATTTCCCCTTCGCCTTGCGCATCTCCTCCGCCATGTACTTGATCTCGGTCAGGTCGCTCTGCATCTCGCTGTAGCCGTACCACCAGGCGTAATCGGGGCTGGCATGAAACATCCCCTGGAACGCCCGGTTCCGGTGCTCGAGGAACATCACGAACAGCTTGGTCTCGATCGAAGTCGGGGCGTCCTGGAACGCCAGGAGGTCGGGGAAGGCGTAGGCGTAGGACTTGGGTTGCTTGAGGACCCCGTCTTTATACAGCCCGGCGACGACGCGGATCGCCTCGGCCATCAGGTGATCGATCTCCTTGATCATCTGGTCCCCCTTGAGCAGTTCCGACCCGGCGAAGCTGGCCGAGTGGCACTGCCGGCAGGTATTGAGGGTCTTGTCCCGTTCCTTCTGCCACTCCTCCTGCGTGGTGCGCAGCAGATCGATCTTCTTCACCGCGTCGAGACGCTCGGTGGGATTGCCGGCAGGGTCGAGAACCCCGATAGCCTGAAAGATGGTCTTGCGGTCCTCGGCCCAGATGATGTCCCCCGGCATGGGGAGCCGCAGCCCCAGGAAACCCCAGGCGGTCCGGACTTCGTGATTTCCCTCCTGCATGTGGCAGGTCTGGCAGGTAGGGGCGGCCGTCCCTTCCGGCAGAACCTTGTTCTGTTTGAGCAGGGCGCGCACGCCGTGCTTGGAGGAGGAATACATCTCCCACTGGGGGTGGTCGAAACCCATGTGGCAGGTCTGGCACGCCTGCGGCTGCCGCGCCTCGACGACCGAGAAGGTGTGCCGCGTGTGGCAGGCGTCGCAGGAGGCCGTGCCGTAGCCGGGATTGTTCTTCTTCAGGTCCTTGATCTCCGCCTCGGTCTTGACCCCGATCTTGTGGCAGCCGCCGCACCCCTTCATCCCGTCGGTGACGATGGAGGGCTGCCAGTGCATGGTGGGCATCGCCTTCATCGAAGCCCAGGCCAGGGCGTGTTTTCCCTTCTTGTACTGCTGCACCCGGGCGTCGTGGCAGGTGGCGCAGGTGTCCGGGGTGGGAATCTTCGTCTTGGCGACATCGGTGGCGGAGACATGGTCCGAGCCGTGGCACACGGCGCAGTCCATCCCCATCTGCCCGTGCTTGCTCAGCTCCCAGTCGGTCACGATGTTGGGGGTGACGTTCTTGTGGCAATCCACGCAGTCGGCCGCCAGCCCGGCATTGAGACTCATGCCGGCGGCAAGGGCCGCTGCGAACAGCATCATGCGCAATCCCGGCGTTTTCATGGTACCGCCTTTCTGAAATACATCAAATCCCGGTCGTTGGGTGTCCGGTCGAGCCTTTGGTCTTCATTATAGGGGATTCCGGCGCGGACGCAAGATTTTTGGAAGCGCGCGCGGATCAGGCGTAGGCGTTCGCGAATCGGTTGGCGATGAAATCGGGATACCCGAAACTCTCCTGGGTGACGAACCCCCGCGGCGGGCGCCCCGATTGCAGCACCGTGTCCGCCACCGCGCACAGGGCGCTGGCCGTGGTGACCTGGATGGCGGCCCAGGGGCGGCCGGAGATCTCCCGGGGGTAGAATTTCCTGACGTAGTTCTCCTCGAACAGCGCGCCGTCCTGCTTCCCGGTCACGGAGACGTACACGAGGACCACGTCCTGGTGGGTCCGGGGCACGGCCGCCTCCAGGATGCGCTTGAGCGTGCCGCGGTCCCGGTTGAGCTTCAGGTCCTGCATCAGGAACTGCATCTTCTCGCAGTGCCCGGGGTAGCGCAGCGTCTTGTAGTTGAGCGTCCGCACCCTCCCCCGGTAGGTTTCCGCCAGGGTGCCGAGGCCGCCGGAGGTGTTGAATCCCTCGTAGAGGAGACCGTCCACCGAGATCGTCTCGTACCCCTCGAGGGGCAGGAGGGTCGTCGTCCTGCCCTCCTCGACCCCGGTGCACAGGTTGCCGTACTCGTTGATCAGACCGTCGGTCGACCAGGTCAGCGAATACTTCAGCGCGTTGCCGGGGTTGACCGGAAGCGCCCCCACCCGCAATTTCACCGTGTCGAGTTCGTCGAAATGTTTCATGAGCTCGTTGGCGATGATGCTGATGAACCCGGGGGCCAGGCCGCACTGGGGCACGAAGGCCACCGGCGCGCCGGCGCTGATCCGGGCGATGTGGCGCGCCACCTCCACGTCCTCGGTGAGGTCGAAGTAGTGCAGGCCGTGGCGCAGCGCGGCCTCCGAGACCGCGAAGTTGCCGTAATACGGCAGGCAGGAGATGACGGCCTCGGCCGGGTGGGCGCCGATGAAGCTCTCGAGCGCCGCGGGATCGGAGGCGTCGACCTGGTGCAGTTCCACCCCGGCGCAGGCGGTAGCCCGGAGGCGCCGCACGGCATCCCGGTCCGAATCCCCCACGACCAGTTCGTAATCGCCCGACTCCGAAAGGAGGCAGGCGATCAGCGCCCCCACCTTCCCGGCCCCCATCAGCAGGATACGTTTCATCCGCACCTCCCCAATTCCCCGCCCGACCATGATTTATCCGCTTGAAATCGCAAAAGCAAGGAGCAAAATAGCCTCGTGCTCGCGGCCGCGCTGATTTTCCTGGGGACCTATCTCGTGCTGGCTCTGGGGCGGTTGCCCGGCTTCCGGGTGGACCGCACCGGAGCGGCCATCATCGGCGCCAGCCTGATGATGGCGTTCGAGGTGCTCACCCTGGAGGAGGCCTGGGCCGCCGTCGACCACAACACGATCCTGCTCCTGTTCGGGATGATGATCGTGGCGGCCAACCTCCGCGTTTCGGGCGTCTTCGCCGCCGTGAGCGCGTGGTCGGTCGAGCACGCCCGCCACCCGCTCACGCTCCTGGCCGCCGTCATCCTCGTCTCCGGCGTCTTCTCCGCTTTCTTCGTCAACGACACCGTCTGCCTGGTCCTGACCCCCCTCGTGCTGGACATGGCCCTCGCCCTCGGGCGCAACCCGGTCCCCTACCTGCTCGCGGTGGCCATGGGATCCAATATCGGCAGCGTGGCCACCATCACGGGGAACCCCCAGAACATGATGATCGGGGCCTTTTCCGGCATCCCCTACCGCACCTTCGCCGCCGCGCTCGGCCCCGTGGCCGCCGTCGGGCTGGTCCTGACGTTTCTCGTCATCGCCCTCGTCTACCGCGGCGAATTCCGCCGCGCGGAGACCCTCGCGGTCGCTCCGCGCCGCACGCGCATCCACCGCCCGCTGGCCTGGAAATCGCTCACCGTCTCCGCCCTCATGCTCATCGGCTTCTTCTCGGGATGGCCGGTCGCGGAGGTGGCGATCGTGGCCGCGGCGCTCCTGCTCCTGACGCGGAAGCTCAAGCCGGAGAGGATCTACCGGGAGATCGATTTTTCGCTGCTGGTGCTCTTCATCGGCCTTTTCATCGTCATCGCCGGGGTCGAGAAGACCCTGATGTCGTCCGACGCGCTGGTGCGCGCCGCGGGCAGCGGGCTGGAGCGCCCGATCGTGTTCAGCGCCGCCGCCGCGCTCCTGTCCAACCTCGTAAGCAACGTGCCGGCGGTCCTCCTCTTCAAGCCGCTGATCCCCGCCCTCGGCGATCCGGAGCGCGGCTGGCTGCTGCTGTCGATGGCCTCCACCCTGGCCGGGAACCTGACCCTCCTGGGGTCGGTCGCCAACCTGATCGTCATCCAGAAGGCCGGGCGGAAGGCGCGGATCGGTTTCGCGGAATACTTCCGGACCGGCCTGCCCCTCACGCTCCTGACGATGGCCGCGGGAATGTGGCTCCTCCGCTGACCCGCGCGGTCCGACGGCGGGAGCCTACTCCTCCCCGACGCCGTAGTCGAGGGTCGCCAGCTGCCGGTAGAGCTGCTGCCGGGCCCGGATGTCGCCCTGGGCCAGGGCGAGGAGGCGCTTGGCCTCCTCGGGCTGGCTCAGCGTCAGCATCTTGTAACGCGTTTCGGCGTAGGCGTAGTCCTTCACCGGGATGGTCGGCGGCCGGGAATCGAGGATCAGCGGGTTCTTCCCCTCCATCGCCAGGAGCGGGTTGTACCGGTAGAGGATCCAGTGGCCGCTGTTGACCGCCGCCTTCTGCTGATCCATCCCGTGGATCATGTCGTAGCCGTGGGCGATGCAGTGGCTGTAGGCGATGATGATGGAGGGGCCGGGGAAGGCCTCGGCCTCCTGGAACGCCCGGATGGTCTGTACGTCGTTGGCCCCGAGGGCCACCGAGGCCACGTAGGCGCCCCCGGAGTTCATCGCGTGCATCCCGAGGTCCTTCTTGGAGGCGGGCTTCCCCCCGGCGGCGAACTTGGCTACGGCCGCCCGAGGGGTGGCCTTGGACATCTGCCCGCCGGTGTTACTGTACACCTCGCTGTCGAGCACCAGGATGTTCACGTCGCGGCCCGAAGCCAGGACGTGGTCCAGCCCGCCGTAGCCGATGTCGTAGGCCCAGCCGTCCCCGCCGACGATCCACACGCTCTTCTTCACCAGGTTATCCGCCAGGGTGAGGAGGCTCCTGGCCTCGAGGGAATCCGTCCCCCGCAGCCGGTCCTTGAGCGCCGCCACCCTTTCCCGCTGGTCGAAGATGCCGGCTTCGGTCGACTGGTCGGCGTCGAGCAGCCGCCCCGCCAGCTCGTCGCCGATCCGGGGCGCCAGCGCCCGGACCAGCTCCCGGGCCACTTCGGCGTGCTGGTCGACCGTCAGCCGGAAGCCCAGGCCGAACTCGGCGTTGTCCTCGAAGAGCGAATTGCTCCAGGCCGGCCCCCTCCCGTCCCGGTTGCGGGTATAGGGGGTCGTCGGGAGGTTGGCACCGTAGATGGAGGAGCACCCGGTGGCGTTGGCGATGAGGGCCCGGTCTCCGAAAAGCTGCGTCAGCAGCTTGATGTAGGGGGTCTCACCACAGCCGGCGCACGCCCCGGAAAACTCGAAGAGCGGCTCGAGCAGCTGGGTGGTCTTGACGCTGCTCAGCCGCAGCAGCCGGCGGTCGTACTCCGGCAACTCGAGGAAGAAACGGAAATTCTCCCGCTCGGCGAGGCGGACCGGGGGCTGCGGCACCATGTTGATCGCCTTGAGCCTCGGCTCCTTCCGGTTGCGCGCGGGGCACATCCCCACGCACACGCCGCAACCGGTGCAGTCCTCCGGGGCCACCTGGACGGTGTACATCATGCCCGGCTCCAGGTCCTTCCCCTTCGCCTGCATATGCTTGAAGGTGGGGGGCGCCGTCTCCAGGTGCCGGGCGTCGTAGGCCTTGATCCGGATGCTCGCGTGCGGGCAGGATATGGCGCATTTGCCGCACTGGATGCAGGTGTTCGGGTCCCACGAGGGGATCTCCAGAGCGATATTGCGCTTCTCCCACCTGGCGGTCCCCGTCGGGAAGGTCCCGTCCACGGAGAAGGCGCTCACCGGGAGGCGGTCCCCCTCCCCTTCGATGATGCGGGCGGTGAAGGTCTGCACGAAATCGGGGGCCTCCTCCGGCACCGCCGGCGGTTTTTCGATGCTGCTGGTAGGCGATGCGGGGACCTCAACCTCGAAAAGGTTGGCCAGCGTCTCCTCCACCGCGCGGAAGTTCTTCCGGACGACCTCCTCCCCCTTCGACCCGTACGTCTTCTGGATCGATTTCTTGATGGCGTCGATCGCCTCGTCGCGCGGCAGCACCCCCGAAATGGCGAAGAAGCAGGTCTGCATGATGGTGTTGACCCGCGCGCCCATCCCCGTCTCCTTCGCGACCTTGTAGCCGTCGATGACGTAGAAACGGATCTTCCTGTCGATGATGCGCTGCTGCACGCTCCGCGGGATCCGGTCCCAGACCTCGTCGGGACCGTAGGGGCTGTTCAGGAGGAAGGTAGCCCCTTCGACGGCGTCCCGGAGCATGTCGTACCGTTCCAGGAAAACGAACTGGTGGCAGGCGATGAAGTTCGCCTTGTCCACGAGGTAGGTGGAGCGGATCGGTTTGGCCCCGAACCGGAGGTGCGACACGGTCACTGTGCCCGACTTGCGCGAATCGTAGGAGAAGTACCCCTGGGCGTGGTTGAGCGTGTCCTCACCGATGATCTTGATGGAATTCTTGTTGGCGCCGACGGTGCCGTCCGCCCCCAGCCCGTAGAAGAGGCAGCGGGTGACGTCCCCCTCGACGCTGAACCCGGGGTCGTAATCGATGGAGTTGTCCGTGACGTCGTCGTGGATCCCGACGCTGAAATAGTTTTTCGGATTCTCCTTTTTCAGTTCCTCGAATACGCCGCGGATCATGGCCGGGGTGAATTCCTTCGAGGAGAGCCCGTAGCGCCCCCCCACCACCTTGGGAAAGCCCGTGAGCGGCAGGGTGCCGGCGGAAAAGGATTCCGCGATCGCCGTGACCACGTCCTTGTACAGCGGCTCCCCGCCTGCGCCCGGCTCCTTGGTCCGGTCGAGCACCGCCAGCGCGCGCACCGACCGCGGGAGCGCCCGGAGCATGGCTTCCCCGGAGAAAGGACGGTAAAGGCGGACTTTCAGGACACCTACCTTTTCCTTCCGGTCGGCGAGGTATTCGACGGTCTCCTCGGCCGCTTCCGCCCCCGACCCCATCAGCACGATCACGCGCTCCGCGTCCGGGGCGCCGACGTAGTCGAACAGGTGATACTGCCGCCCGACGACGGCGGCGAACCGGTCCATGGCCTTCTGTACGATGGCGGGGGCGGCCAGGTAGAAGGGATTCGCGGCCTCCCGTGCCTGGAAGAAGACATCGGGGTTCTGCGCCGTCCCCCGGATGACGGGGTTGTCGGGGGAGAGCCGGCGCAGGCGATGGGCCAGGACCAGGTCGTCGTCGATCATGGCCCGGATATCCTCGTCCGTGAGCTGCTCGATCTTCATGATTTCATGAGAGGTCCGGAACCCGTCGAAGAAGTGCACGAATGGGACGCGGGCCTGGAGCGTCGCAGCCTGGGCGATCAGGGTCATGTCCATCACTTCCTGCACCGAGCCCGAGGCCAGCATCGCCCAGCCGGTGGAGCGCACGGCCATGACATCGCTGTGGTCGCCGTAGATCGAAAGCGCGTGGGTCGCGATGGTGCGGGCGGTGACGTTGAAGACCGTGGGCGTCAGCTCCCCGGCGATCTTGAACATGTTGGGGATCATCAGGAGCAGCCCCTGCGATGCGGTGAACGTGGTGGTCAGGGCGCCGGCCTGCAGCGCGCCGTGGACGGCCCCGGCCGCCCCCCCCTCACTCTGCATCTCTGTCACCGAGGGAATCATCCCCCAGATGTTCCTGACCTTCCGGGCAGTCCAGGCGTCGGCCCATTCCCCCATCGGCGACGACGGGGTGATGGGATATATCGCGATGACCTCGCTTGTGCGATAGGCGATATAGGCTGCGGCCTCGTTACCATCGATGGTAACCCTTTTTCTTTCCATGGTTCACCCTCTGCGAGTCAAGGTGGGGAGAGCGGCTCCGGGCAGGGGCGGTTGCGACCCCTCTTTCACTTCCACCCGCGTGATCGTCTGACCGATGATGCCCGTCCATGTCGGCGATTTCTCCGGCCGGGAAGAACCGGGTCCCCCGGACAGACAGGCCCATTCTAAAATAATACGGGGGGTATTACCAGCCGGTATTTCTCCGGTCGACCCGGCCGCTCCGGGAAAAGGGGCGGAACGGGATTAGTCCCTGATTTATCACATCTTAATGAGTTCAGGGCTGCGCCGCTTCGACCGCCGCCCGACGTCCGGCTTCGATCGCCCGGCGGTTGCTCTGGAGCATCCCCGGCCGGGTCCCTTTCTCGGCGAACGCCGCCAGGATCGATTCCTGGTCCACCGCCCCGGTCAGCTCCAGGTAGGCGCCCAGCATGACCATGTTGGCCGATTTGGCGCTGCCCAGTTCGGAGGCGATTTCGTAGGAGGGGATCCTGACGATCCGGATATCCTTCCGGTCCGGGACTTCCTTCACCATCGACGTGTTCGCAAGCAGGAGCCCTCCCGGACGGACCGCGGGGGCGAATTTTTCGATGGAGGGCTGGTTGAAGGCGATCAGGCTCGTGGGGCGGCTGATCCAGGGGGAGGCGATCGAACTGCGGGAGAGATGCAGGTGGCAGTGGGCCGTCCCCCCGCGCATTTCCGGCCCGTAGGAGGGGATCCAGGTGACCTCCAGCCCCTCGCGCATGGCCCCCTCGGCCAGCGCGAGCCCCGTGAAGAGGACCCCCTGCCCGCCGAACCCGCTCAGGGTGAGCGCCTCTTCCCCGATTTCGCCCCGGGCCACGCTCCCGGCCGCCGGGGCCGGCGTTTCCGTCCGGGCCGCGGGGGACGCGGGCCCGAGGAGTGTCCCGGCCGCCTTGGGCGCACCGATCCCCCTGGGGACATGGCCGCTGCGGTCGAGGTCCCGGAAAACCCGGAGCGGGAAAACCGGGATCATGTGCTTCTCCACCCAGTGCATCGCCTCATCGGGCGGGACCTTCCAGCCGCTGGGGCAGGGGGAGAGAACCTCGACGAAGGAGAACCCGCGCCCCTCGATCTGGTTCCGGAGCGCCTTGCGCACCGCCTTGCGTGCGCGCATGTTCTGCCGGGCGTCGGTCAGGGCCACCCGTTCGATGTAGGCGGGCCCGTCGAGCGTCGCCAGCAGTTCGCACATCCGCATCGGCGGCCCCTCGACCTCGAAGGAACGCCCCCTGGGGGAGGTCGTGGTGCGCTCACCGAGCGGGGTCGTGGGCGCCATCTGCCCCCCCGTCATGCCGTAGATGCCGTTGTTGACGAAAAAGACCGCGATCGATTCCCCGCGGTTGGCCGCGTGGAGAATCTCGTTCCCCCCGATGGCGGCCAGGTCGCCGTCCCCCTGGTAGCAGAATACGACCGCCTCCGGGCGCGCGCGTTTGACCCCGGTCGCCACGGCGGGGGCCCGGCCGTGGGAGGAGGAGATATTGCCCACGTCGAGGTAGTAGTACATGAAGATGGAGCAGCCGACCGAACCGACGAGGATGGTCCGGTCCTGGATGCCGAAATCGTCGATAGCCTCCGCGATCAGCTTCTGCAGCACCCCGTGGCCGCACCCGGGGCAATAGTGGGTGATTTCGGTATCCCCCCCCTTGCGCTCGAAACGGTCGTAAAAAGATGCGGATCGGCTATGCTTTGTTTCCCACACACTCTTTCTCCATCTTTCTGAGGGCTTCGGCCACTTCCTCCGCCGCCGGCATCATCCCCCCGGTCCGGCGCATCAGTTCGACCGGGGTGATCCCGCCCACGTGCAGGCGGACGTCGTCCACCATCTGGCCGCTGTTGAGCTCCAGCACCATTATGGCGTACACCTTGCCGGCCAGCTGGCGCAACCGCCGGGCGGGAAACGGGAGGAGGCTGATCGGGCGCAGCAGGCCCACCCGGACTCCCTGGTCGCGGGCCATGTCCACCGCGGCGCGGGCGATGCGGCTGCTGATGCCGAAGGCGACGACGAGGATTTCGGCGTCCTCCGTCCGGATCTCCTCCCACCGGACCTCGTTCCTCTCGATTTCCGCGTAGGTCTTTTCCAGCCCGGTGATGTGGATCTCCTGTTTTTCGTGCTCGAGCAGGATCGAGGTGATCAGGTTTCCACGCGTGCGGGCGGTGCCGGTCACGGCCCACGGCTTTTCCGGCGCCTCCGCGGCCCCGGCGGTGATCTCGACCGGTTCCATCATCTGCCCGAGCGCCCCGTCGGCCAGCACCATCACGGGGGTGCGGTAGCGGTCGGCCACGTCGAAGGCATGGATCGTGAGGTCGCACATTTCCTGGACGCTGTTGGGGGCGAAGACGGGGGTCCTGTAGCAGCCGTGCCCGCCGGCCTTGACGACCTGGTGGTAGTCCCCCTGTTCCACGCCCAGGTTCCCGAGCCCCGGCCCCGCCCGCTGCACGTCCACGATCACCCCCGGCAGCAGGGCGCCCGCCATGTAGGAGATCCCCTCCTGCATCAGGCTGATGCCGGGGCCGGAGGAAGCGGTCATGGCCCGTGCGCCCGCCGACGAGGCGCCGAAGAGCATCTGGATGGCGCCGATCTCGCTCTCGGCCGGGACGAAGACGCCCCCGGAATCGGGAAGGAGAAGAGAGGCCATTTCCGCGATTTCGCTCGCCGGGGTGATCGGATAGCCGAAGTACGCCCTGCACCCCGCGGCGACCGCGCCGCGCACCACCGCTTCATTCCCCTTCATCAACAGGCGCATGCGCCGCCTCCAGAATCGATAACCGGCCCCTGTTCGGGCCTCTTCCTGCGTAAGCCACAAACCCTTTCAGGCTGCGGGCTTACCCTCACCCAGCGTGCGCACGCGCACGGTGATGGCCCCGGGCTCGGGGCAGACGTAAAAGCAGATGCCGCACCCGGTGCACCCGCTCCCCTTGTAGACCGCCGCATTATAGCCCTGTCGGTTCAGCACCGTCCCCTGCTCAAGCACCTTCGCGGGGCAGGAAACGACGCAAAGGCGGCACCCCTTGCAGAGATGGTGCGCGATGATGACATCGCCGCGATCCGACATGATTTCCTCCAGCACGTTCCAGCCCTCTGCCGGGCATGGTAAAACTTTAACCATAATCTGGATTGACTGACGAGGCAACACCTGTTTCGAAAAAAGGTTTCATCTTGGCAGGGCTGGACGGCCCGGGTTAGAATGGCCGGAATTGGGAGGAGAAATCATGTCCCGGCAGAACCCCAGCATCTCCGTCGAGTGCCCCTGTTGCGGCGCCCGCATCGTCATCGACCCGAACCTCGGCAAGGTGATCCGGCACGAACTCCCCCCCCCGAAAAAGAATTCCCTGGACCTCGGGGAGGCGGCCGAACTCCTGCGCCGGCAGGCGGAGGAGCGGGAGGCCGTCTTCCGCCGGAGCGCCGCGGACCTCGAGTCCCACTCGCAGCTGCTCGAGCGGAAATTCGAGGAATCGCTGGATCAGAACCGGGGCCGGCCCGTGACCCGCCCCACCCGGGATATCGATCTTGATTGATACCTGAGGGATTCCCGGGACATGCCCGGATCGCCGGGCCGAGTTCCGACCATGACGAAGCTTCTTCGAAATCTGTCCCTGCGCGCCAGGATTGCGGCCGGGTTCATCCTGATCGCCATCCTGAGCACCGTCCTGGCCGCGTTCATGGGGTCCAGGATCCTCACCCGGACCATGCTGGACGAGGAACTCAAACAGCTCCGCCAGGACCTCCGGTCCGCCTCGATGGTCTACGCCTTCGCGCGGGACTCCGTGCGGCAATCGGTCCAGGGGGCGGCGCGCTCGGAGCGCCTGGCCCTGGCGCTGGAACCGGGAGGGAGGGAGACGGTCCCCGGCCTTCTCGCGCGCATCCGCGAGGAACAGCGCCTCCATTTCCTGACCTTCGTGGACACCCGGAGTCCGAGGATGCTGCGGGCGCTCGAGAGGGATCTGGAGCAGCCCGGGGCCGACCGTCTCCCCATCCTCGATTACCTCAAGAACGCCCTGTCCGGGGGAACCTCGGCGGGGACGGAGGTGCTCCCGCCCGAGTCGCTCCGCAGGGAGGGGCAGGCGCTGGCGCAGCAGGCCCGCGTCCCGATCCATTCCTCCCCCGACGCCCGGCCCGAGGTCGACAGCGGGCTGGCCCTGATCGCGGCGACGCCGGTGGAGACCAGCTCCGGCTTCAAGGGAGTGCTCTACGGGGGGATCCTCCTCAACCGCGACACCCGGCTCGTGACCCGGATCGGCGATTTCGTGTTCGGCGCGCGCCACGCCGACGACGCGTCCGACGGGATCGTTTCCCTCCACCTGGGCGACGTGCGGGTGGCGACCAACGCCGCGACCCCGGACGGGGAGGGGGAAGCCGGCACGCGCGCCCACGCCGACATCGGGCGCACCGTCCTGTCCCTGGGGAAGACTTTTTTCGGCCGGGTCCACGAGGGGTCAGGCCGCCAGCTGGCCGCCTGCGAGCCCCTGCGCAACCGCCGGAGCGCCGTGGTGGGGATGCTGTGCGTCGGGATCTCGGACAAGCCGCTCCTGGACGCCCAGTCCTCGATGACGGCGACCTTCCTGATGGTTTCCGGGATCGGGGCCCTGATCGTGCTGGGCCTCGCCTTCTTTCTCACCCGCGCCGTGACGGACCCGAAGGGAGGAGCCTAGATCTTCCCCAGCGCCCGCAGCACCCTGTCGGGCGTGATGGGGTGGTCGAGGATCCACTTCCCCGTCGCGTTGTGGATGGCCGACGAGGTGATGGCCGCCAGCGCCGCCCCCACGTTCTCCCCGATCCCGAACGATCCGTACGCCCCGTACCCGAGGTGGCTCTCGTTGAGCAGGCAGCGGACGGCGGGGTAATCGTTCATCGTGGCGAAATGATAGTGGGCCAGGTCGAAATTGAGCCCGACCCCCGTCCGGGGGCAGAAGACCTTCTCCTCGGTGGCGCTCTTGCCCAGCCCCATGACGGCGCCGCCGTACTGCTGCGCCTCGCACCCCCGGCGGTTGAAGATGTGGCCGACGTCGTTGACGCACACGATCCCCGTAACGTGGACCCTCCCCGTCTCCACGTCCACCTCGGCCTCGATGAAGTGCGCCTGCCGCCCCATGACGTAATACTTCCGCCCCCCGCCCATCATCTCCGTCATCATGGCGATCGGGGGCCGGACCTCGGGGTGGGCCACCACCGGGCTCTGGCTCATGAAGCCCCCCGCCACCTGGGCCAGGGGGCGCTTCCGTTCGGGGTCGGCCTTCTCGAAGATCATGCTGTCCCGGATGTCGAAGTCCTCCGGCTTTTTGGCCTGCGGGGTCTTCGCGCCGCCCGGCGCCCCCATCATGAACCCCATCGGCATGGCGCCCGTCGCCGCCGCGATCTCGAGGATCTTCCCCTTCAGCTCCCGGGCGGCGAGGACGAGCTGGCTGGCCGCGTTCACCATCCCGCTCGACCCCGCGGGCTGGGCCAGCGACCAGGCCCCGTTGTCCACCCTCCGCTCCTGGATGAGCACGTCCTCGTACTTGAGGCCGATTTCCGCGGCCACCGAGTGGCGGTAGCCCGACTCGGTGTCGATCCCCATGTCGCACCGCAGCCCGACGATGGTGACTTTGCCGTTCTGGAGCATCAGGCAGGCGTGGGAGTTGCTCACGAACGACATCATCCCGGCGCCCCAGTGCCATTCGTTGATCGAGGTGAACCCCATCCCGTGCATCCGCCCGCTCGGAAGGCGGCGCGCCGCCGGGGGGTGCCACTTCCGGTCCCAGTCGATCGCCTCCTTCCCCATCTCCACGACCTCCCTGAGGCTGTGCCGCCGCGGGAAGCCGTTCTCCTCCTGGTACCGGGTAATGAAGTCCCAGTCGTGCCCCTGGCAACCGTCGTTCAGGAGGGCTACCTCGGTCGGGTCGAGGCCGAACTCGGCGGCCACCAGGTCGAACATCACGTTGTGGGGCACGCAGGCGGCGGCCCCGTGCCGGAAGCACTCCTGGAAACCCTTGTTGGTCAGCGGCCAGGTCTGGGACCCCCGGATGTTGGGGATTTTGGTGCACTCGTAGGTCTTGTCCACCGCCGGGTTGCGCGCCCCGGTCATGTGCCAGTGAAAGGCCGTGATCGTCCCGTCCCTTTTCGCCCCCACCTTGCAGCGGTAAGTCCCCGCCTCGTCCCCGCCGCAGTAGAAGCCGCTCTCGTCGTAGAGGAGTTTCACCGGCCGGCCGGCCGCGCGCCGGGCCAGCACGGCGGCCAGGCGCACGAAGGAGTTGCTGTAGGCGAGCCAGGCCAGCCCCCCGTACCAGGAACCCTGGTAGGGGAAGGTGACCCTGATTTTGGACCAGTGGGTGAAGGCGGGCTCTCCTCGGGCACCCCCGAAGGGGAACATCCCCATCCCCCCCATGCCGCGGGGGGAACTCAGATCGCTCTGCGGGTTGGCCTGGTGGTGGACCCAGAGGTCCAGGCCCCCCTCCTTCCACTGGGCCACGCACACCATCGCCTCCACCCCCGCCGGGGTGTTCATCTCCCTGCGGATGGTGTACTCCAGGACCTTGTCCGCCTCGGCGAACCCCTTTTCGAGGTCGCCGATCTTCCGGTCCTCGCTCCCGATCACGTTGGGCCCGCGCTTGGCCCCCGCCCCGGGAAAAAACGGCATCATGCGCCGCACCTCGGGCATGATCTTCGGGGCGTCCTCCCCGGCCGCCTCCTCCATGTCGAGGAGGAAGGGGAGCTCCTCCCACTCGACCTCGACGAGCCCCAGCGCGCGATCGCAGATCTCCTCGCTGTCGGCCGCCACGGCCACCCCCATGGGGTGCTGGTAGAAATCGGCCGTCCCGGGCAGGGTCAGGATGCTGTAGCTCGCGGAGATGTCGGCCCCGGTCCCGCTGTCGGAGGCGATGTCGGGGTCGTCCCAGGTCAGGATGTCGCGCACCCCCGGGAGCTCCTTCGCCCGGGTGACATCCATCTTCACGATGCGCGCGTGCGCGCGCGGGGAGACGAGGATCTTGGCGTACAGCATCCCCGGCAGCGCGATGTCCCTCGTGAATATCGCCCGCCCCGAAACCCGGTCGAAGGCATCCTGCCGCGTCATCTCGCGCTTGATCTGCGCGCTCGCTTCCGGGACCTTCCAGGTCCAGGCCTCGTCCGCCATGCTCCCCCCCCTGGCCCGTCCCGGGCGCCACACGGCGACGGCCCTCCGGCCCTGCTCCCGCCCCGTCCGCCCGGTCCGGCGATCGGCAATTTCAGTGTGATCGCGGGTCATGCCCGCCTTTCGGCTTTCATTACGCCCCGCGTCGGGCGAACGCTACAGGCGGGGGCGACACCGGGCCCCGCGCCCGGCGCGATTTGGACTTGAAAAGCGGCGCGGAAGTCAGCAAAATGAGTGGCCTGCCGGATTGCCGGGCCCCGGGTCACCCCCGCCCCCGATCCGGGCTTCGATCTTGTGGCGACGTAGCTCAGTCGGTTAGAGCGTGGGATTCATAACCCCAAGGTCGGTGGTTCGATTCCACCCGTCGCTACCAACTCCCACCATCACCAGGAAACCCGCGGCCGCCCTCCTCAAGACGTCGGGACATGTTTATTGCATATTCGCCCGCATTTTTATGTTTTCGCATATCCCCTTCCCTTCAAAAGCGATATGCTATTGCATGCCGCCCATGACCCGCCCATGACGATGAGGAGCCTCATGAACCGGATGCTGTTCAAAAACCGCGCGCAGTTCAGGAAATGGCTGACGAAAAACGCCCTGGCCGGTGAAGGCGTCTGGCTGGTCTTCGGCAAAACCTCCAGGGTGGAAACCATCAGGGCGGACGAAGCCCTGGAGGAAGCTCTCTGCTTCGGCTGGATCGATGGCCAGATACGGAGTGTCGACGACGATACGTACGTGAAATATTTCAAGCAGCGCGACGTCGCGAGCCACTGGTCGGACAAAAACAAAGGCCTCGTCCAAAAGCTCGAGTCGCTGGGCCTGATGACCGATTTCGGCCGGGCGAAGGTCCAGATCGCCCGACAAAACGGACGCTGGACCGCACCGAAACCGGGCGCCCTGACCGACGACCAGGTACGGTCGTTCGAGGATATGCTGAAAGCTCATGGCAGCGCCTACGCGAATTTCGTGAAGATGACGCCCTCCGCGCGCAGAACCTACGCCAGGTCGTATTTTCTGGGCGCCAAGACCGACCAAGGCAGGCAAAAACGGCTCGCCGCGATCATCGAGCGCCTCGAGCTCAATTTGAACCCGATGGAAAGCATGAAAAAGCTGGGATAGAATCCATGAAGGAGGCCGGCCGCAGCGGGCCTCCTCGAATTCCCGCTCATGGTTCGGAATCGCCCATAAACCGTTCCGTCGCGCAGTACGCTCGATAAGGCAACAGTGGATCTCAGACTTGGACATTGAAGAAGACATATTCTCCGTTATATATTATGAGTATTGGTTATACATAGGACATCAATGAGGACATACGAGAAGACCCACCCTTGGCTGAAATTCCAGGCGGACCTGCACGGTCTGTCGCCGTCCACCTGGATGGCGCTGGGGGAATGCCAGTCGAAGTGCGAGCATATCGCACGGGTGCCGCTACGTCCTTCGACGGCGGAAGAGCTCTACAAGCTGTTTCTGGCGAAGGGGATCGCCGCTACGACGGCCATCGAGGGCAACACGCTCACCGAAGACCAGGTCCGCAGGCATCTGGACGGCAACCTGGAGGTGCCGCCCTCGCTGGAGTACCAGAAGCAGGAAATCGACAACGTTCTTGCCGCCTGCAACCGCATCCTGGACGATGTGGCGACAGGCGGGGGCGAGCCGCTCTCGGCGGCGGCCATCCAGGCACACAACCGGGAAGTGCTGGCAAATTTGAAACTGGAGGAAGGGGTGCAACCGGGTCAGCTTCGCACCCATTCCGTCCTGGTGGGCAAATACCGGGGCGCGCCGGCGGAAGACTGCGAATATCTGCTGGACCGGTTGTGCCAATGGCTGAACGGGCCGGACTTCCGGCCGCAGAAGGGAATGGAGATCGCATTCGCAACGTTGAAGGCCATCCTCGCGCATCTGTACATCGCCTGGATTCATCCCTTCGGAGATGGCAACGGGCGCACCGCACGGCTGGTGGAGTTCGAAATCCTCATCCGTTCGGGCGTGCCGGCGCCGGCCGCGCACCTGCCGAGCAACCATTACAACCAGACCCGGACCGAGTATTACCGCCAGTTGGACCACGCCGGCAGATCGGGAGGCGAGGTGACCTCCTTCGTGGCCTATGCCATCCAGGGTTTTCTGGACGGGCTCCAGGGCCAATTGGAAACCATCTGGAACCAGCAGTGGGACGTTGCCTGGCGAAACTACGTGCACGAGCTCTTCCGGGACAGAGGCAATCCCAGCCAGCAGCGTCAACGTCATCTGGTGCTGGACCTGTCGCGGAGGCAGGAGCCGGTTCCCATGGCGAAACTGCCGGAAATATCACCGCGCCTGGCCAGGGCATATGCCCTCAGGACCGCCAAGACCCTTTCGCGCGACGTCAATGCCCTGGTCAGGATGGGGCTGCTGGCACTGACGCCCAAAGGATACGTGGCACGACGCCAGTCGATTCTCGCCTTCCTGCCGCCGCGGGCGAAGCCGCAAGCCTGATGCCGGCACCCTTTCCGCCCAATCTGCATGTGGGGACTTCGAGCTGGAGTTCCACGGACTGGTGCGGCTCCTTCTATCCCGATTCCGTGGATCCCGGCGAGATGATCCGGGCCTATTCGGAAAAGCTGCAGACGGTGGAAGTGGACTCCACCTGGTACCGCACGCCGAGCCGTAAAACGGTGGAAAGCTGGAAGACGAAGACGCCCGCGGGATTCATCTTCTCGGCGAAGGTCCCCAGGGTCATCAGCCATGACAAGTACCTGGAGGGGTGCGAGACGGAGCTGAAGGAGTTCATCTCCGTGATGTCGGGCCTGGGGAGTCGGCTGGGGCCGATGATCCTGCAGTTCCCCTATGTCGCCAAGGGGAAGGACCCGCAGGAATACCGGACCGGCGAGGATTTCGTCCGGAGGTTGAAACGCTTTCTCCCGCTCCTCCCGTCCGGATTCCGGTGGGGGATCGAGATCCGGAACCCCCTGTGGGTCCGGCCGCCGCTGCTGGACCTCCTGCGCGGCCGGAGCGTCTCGCTCGTATTCATCGACTACTATACGATGGATCCGCTCCCGAAACTGGCCGCCCGCGGCGAGGTTTTCACCTCATCTTTCGTCTACGTGCGCTTCCTGGGCCATCGAAAAGAGATGGATGCGGCGATAGGGCGGGCGCAGGACGCGGGGGTGCGCCGACGCCCCTTCGAATCGCTCCTCCTGGACCGGACCCCGGAAATGCGCGCCTGGATCCCTCCCATCAAGGCGGTCCTCGCAAAGGCGTTCCAGGTCTACGTCTATTTCAACAACCACTACGCCGGGTACGCCCCGGGATCGGTGGAGCTGTTTGACAGGCTATTCGCGGAGGCGGCGCCGGGTCCTGACCCGGCGCCGCCACGATAGAAGGCGGGTCATCAGATCTTGCCCAGCGCCTTGAGCACCCGGTCGGGCGTGGCCGGCGGGTCCACCCATTTGCCGATCGCGTTGTAGATGGCGCAAATGATCATGTGGGTGTTGGCCATGGAGTGACTGATGCCGTTGGCGCCGTAGGTCCCGTTCCCCGCCCGCGTCTCCACCAGGTCGGTTTCGAGCTTCGGCACGTCCAGCATCCCCGGTTTCTTGTACTCGATCATGTCGGTGTTGAGCTTCACGCCGGTGCTCTTGTCGTAGTAGTAGTCCTCGAACATCTGGCATCCCTGGCTGAAGAACGCCACCTGGTCGAGCTGGCTTTCGAGCGAAACCCGTCGGATGACCTTGCCCGAATCCACCGCGGCCCCGTAGCGCAGGATCTCCACCTGCCCGGTTTCGGTATCCACCGCCACTTCGCAATAGAGCGTGTTCAGGGTGTCGTACCTGGTGGGCCAGAGCGGGTCGGGCGGATGCCCGGCGAAGGTCGCGTAGACGTTGGACGCGAGACTCCTGAGCGGCACCCCGGCGCCCGGGTCCGACTTGAGTACGATCTTTCCGCCCACGATATCCAGATCTTCGGGCTTTTTCCCCTTCAACGGGTTGGGAGGCAGCTTGCGCGGCGGGCCGCCGAACCCGCCGGCGGCCGGCTTGTCCGCTTCCGCGATGGCCGCCTCGAAGACGCGGCGCCGGAAGATGTGGCAGCATTCCTTCATCACCCAGCCGGTGGCCACGAGGCCGTCGGCCCCGCCGCTGATCGACACGAACACCGCGTCGGGATCGTAGTCGATGTGGATGTCCGTGGCTTCGAGCCCGAGCTCTTCGGCCGCGATCATGGCCACGCCTTCGACCGAAAACACCCCGGCGTGGGGGCCCTGGATCGGCATGCGCACCACGCCGTTACGAAGCTCGAGCACGGCGTGAAAATCGCTCCCCATCGCGTGCCGGGGGCACATCTGGTAGCGGAAACCGGCCCCGTGCATCCGCCCGTCGGGCAGCCGCCTGGCCCCGTTCTTGTGCCAGTTCCAGTTCATCATCTTCTTTCCCGCCTCGATGCAGGCATCGAAGCTGGGAACCGGCCTGTGGTCGTTCTGGCCGTCGGGTCCGTGCAGGTTGAGCCTGGCGACGTCGATCGGGTCCTTGCCGAGTTTCTCGGCGATCATGTGGATGGCCATGGTCACCGAGTCCCAGTTGAAGGGGCAGAACTGCGAACTGAACGGCATCAAGCCGCGGTTGCTGTCGACCACCTCCATCCGCTGACGGATGTTCAGGCACTTGGTCCCGATGTAGGGGCCGTACCCCTGGTCGCCGATCGTCCCGAAAAAGGAATTGCCCGTGGTGCCGCCGTCGGTGACGGAGAAATCGTCAAACGCCGTGATCAGGCCGTCTTTGGTGAAACCGACCTTCATGTGAATGAAACGCTGCTGGATCATGAAGTCGAAGGTGTCGCGGCGGGTGTTGGCGCAGCGCACGGGCCTGCCGGTCCTCTTGGCAAGGAGCGGGGTGATCTGCTGGGACCGGCGGATGGTCCAGTCGCAGTACTTCCCCCCCTGGAACAGCCCTTCCTGCACGGTCTTTTCCGGGGGCAGCCCATACAATTGCCCGATCGCGTTCTTGCCGCCGCTCGCGTGCCAGACGGCGCCTTCGATGTGGATATTGTCTCTCCCCCGGTAGGGGTCGTCGAACCACCAGGCCACCGATCCGTGGGGGTTGGGGGAAGCGGAGGCGTAGGCGGGCATATTCAGGTCGTACTCGATGATGTAATCGGCCTCGCCGAACCCTTTTTCCACATCCCCCTGGATCTGGTTCGAATAGGCCACGTTCCCCTGTTTCGGCGGATTGTCGCCGCCCCCCCCTCCGAACGGGTTGACGACGCCCCCCCGGTCCTGGGGACGGATGACGGGGGCATCGGCCTCCCTTCCCGCCTTGATATCGACGATATGGGGCAGGATTTCCCAATCCACCTCGAGCGCTTTCAGGGCTTCGTCGCAGATATCCCCGTTTTCCGCGACGACGATGAAGCCCACCTCCACGTTCTCTTCCTCGGCGACATCGGAAATGAAGGGCTGGGGCGGACCGCCGATGCCGCCGCGGGCGAGCTTTTTCAGATCCTCGTCCTTCCAGGTGACGATGTCCACCACTCCGGGAACCGCCCTGGCCTTTTCCAGGTTGTACCCCTTGATGCGCGCATGCGCGTGCGGGCTGCGCAGGAATTTGGCCTCGAGCATATCGGGAACGACATAGTCGATCCCGAATCTGGCGAGGCCCGAAGCGACGGCCCATGACAGCTTGCCCGGGAGGTCCGTTTTCCCGACCACCCTGAAATCTTCCCTCTGTCCGTTGATTCCCGTCAGATCCGCCATGGTTTCAGCTCCCTTCTCTTATGAAAAACGCCCGCCGTGGGCACTGTCCATTGTAACCGCTCCCGGTCCCCCTTCTGAAGCGGAATACCTGCGATTGCTAGACCAATAGGTCGATCAGGGGTTGGAAACCGGACGGCTCGAGTCCCGCCGAAAGGACGTCCATAGTTCGAGCCGCGGTAAACGGTTCCGGTTCCACCCTGGAATCCACCAGCACCAGGGTTCCCCCGAGGCGCGGCCTGAGGATGTTCAACCGATTTTGAATCCGCCCGAGATTTTCCGGGTCCGCGAGATCCTGCTCCGTCACGCATTCGATACTGAGATCCGGACCGTGAATCGTCCTTTGATGGAGATCCGCGAAGACGGGTATCTCCTTCAAATCCTTGACGACGGAGAGAAAGAGCATCCTGTGGCCCAGCACGGACGAGGAGTCCCCGTTGCGATGGCGCAACAGCCTCTGGGTGGGCATTTCCACCGGGACACGGTACGCGTTCACCTCTCCGGCCAGGGGCGTCTTGAAGGCCACGTGACGGCCCAGTTTCTTCGAATGAAACAGGAATTCCGGGATGCGCCTGGCCGGGTGATGGAACTGGCGCCCGAAGACGATCTCCCGCATCTCCGTCATCAGCGGCCTGCCGTCCCCGTCGAGGGCGACTCCCCATATCCCGTCCGGTTCCAGCAGTACGATCATGGCCAGCGCGGCCCAGGCTTCGTACCCGAGCCGGAACATCGCCGCGGCGCCGGCGGCAAGATCGCCCGCCGCCAGGCGCGCGAAATCCTCCCCGGAAACCCTGCCCTGAAGCAGCTCGAACAGGCGGCCGTGGATCAGGCGCATCAGGCCTTCCCCGGGCCTGCGCAGAAAGCTGGACAGATCCTGCGCCAACCCCACTTCGAGCCCCAAGGCTTCGGACAACCGTCGCTCGGCCTCGAGGAATCGGTGCGAAAGGGCCCGGACCTCCGAATACAGGGAGGGGTCCCACGATTCCACCACGGCCCGCCGGATCGCGTCGAACCGCTGGTAGAAGCCGGCGCGCCACTCCCCGGGGATGCACACCTCGCCCGGACCGATCCCGATTTCCGGGTGGGCCTCGATGTAGCCCCTCAGACCGCGAACCTCCCCTTCCCAGCGGGGCTCTCCCCCCGCATCGCGCCCTCTGCCCAAAGTATTACCTCTTCCCCAGGAAACGTGATCTGCCCAACCGATGCCGGCTTCGCCAGGTTTCCGGCGCGTATGCGCATAGACCGCTCACGGCACCGGCGTGGCGTTGTGGACACAAACTGCATGATGGGAATGCCGCAATGACGACGAACCGACGTTGTATCAACGCGTTCAGGTAAAGCCGGAGGAAACATGCAGGGCGATCGCTTTCATGACTGGAAGACATCATGCTACAAACTCAGGGAATAAAACAAGCCATTTGCCTCGGGCGGGGAGGCTGGAAAGTCGTTAGTGCAGTTCCTGCAACTACTTGACAATGGATTGGAGGGAGGCCTCGAGGATATCCTGAAGGCGTTCTTCCCGGTCCCCAGGCGACACGGATGCACTCCTCCAGGACCCGTTCCCGAATCCGCGGCTTGAGACTGCCGGGCATCCCCGGATCGACGCTATATACCTCCCGCTCGGCCCCCAATCGAAAAACATCCTATCGCCGCCATGGCGGCCAGGATCTCCTTTTCAGAGACATCCCTGGAATAGACTATCTGGTCCGATCTCCCGTCCTTCTCCTGCCGCGCTATTTTCCAATTCCTCAGCATCGATCCATGCGAGACCGGTTTCCGGATTTCCTTCCGGCGAACAAGGTCGAGGACCTCGCCGATATTCATCGCAAAGCCGTCGAGGATCATGGCGATATCGTAGAAATCGCGATACCTGGCCCGGCCACTTGCGGCTCGGATCTTCTCCGCAAGGATTTCTCGCAGATCCATGACGCGTACGGCCGCCTGAACTCCATAATGATTCCGGTATTCCTTCTCGCAGGCGGGCAACACGACATTTTGGGTGACATCGACTTCAATCTTCAGTGAATTGGGCTGCCCCAACGGGCCGGCGTATTTCAACCGGTTGATCTTGACTGTATGGTCCGAAACATTGTGCTCTTTGAGTTCCAGGAAATCATGGGCAACGAGGACTTCTTCGAGTTCTTCCAGGGTGACCGGAATAAGGGCGGTGAAATCCAGGTCCTCGGAAAAGCGCAATTGAGGAAGATAGGTGTGGTAAAGGGCGGTCCCGCCCTTGAACACCAGCTTCGCCTTGAGCCCGGATTCGTAAAGAATCTTTACGACCAGCGCGAGCACGTAATCCTTCTCGGCCGCGTCGAGCGGGTATTGAAGGCCGCCGCGATTGATGATTTGAAGTTGCGCCTTACTCAATAACTCCAGGGTCATAGTACAACCGCCATCGCGAGTTGAAGGTTTTGGCGCCGGGATGCATTTTGGTGAATCCCTTTCGATTGTCGCTCGCCGCTTGATACAGGGCGTCGCTCGAAACACCCACGGCATCCAGCAGGAATCCCAGATTGCGTTGGACCGTGATGCTGTATGCCATCGCGTATTTCGTCATCCGGGCAAAATCGAATTTGTCCCGATATTCCCTGAGCTTTTCGACAACCAGACTGACGGTCGCGGCGTTCCGCCTTAAAAACAGATAATCCAGGATCACTTTTTCGATCTCACCGATGTTCACGATCTTTCCGTCCACCCGCTGCCCGGAAAAGCCGAAGAAAAGATCTTCCTCCACTTTCAGAAACCGGAACTCGGTGGACTGGAACCGGTAGCTCCGAGGTCTGGCGGTTGTGACGGAGTCCACGGTTTTTGTGAGCTGATCGAACATGCCGTGCCAATTCAACGCGTTGGCGAACGAGACGTAAGAACGGCGGTTGAGCGCTTGGGAGATCACCAGGTTGGATACGTTCCCCATGCCTCGGGCGGTCATATCCGTGACGATCTGGTACAGACCTCGCCGAATCCGGACGAGCCATCCGGCCTTCGCCAGCAGAGAGATGCGCCGATTCCGGTCGCTTTTGCGCGAGTATGCGCTTTGGAATATTTCGTCCAGCTGGCTGGTATCGGCTATCTGCCCGTGCTTCACGACCACCTGCTCGAGCAATTGGCTGTCCTTTCGGGACAATGACGTATTTTTTGATACCATATAATATCATTTTATTGATACTGCATGGTTTGTCAACATACTATTTGTATTTCAATTATGATGATAATATCGCTATATTGCCATTATTTAGTATCGGAACATACATAATTCTCCCGGCCGGCTCTTTGAATATGTCTGGTCGAACAGTTTGTCTTCGCGGACGCCGCGATATTGGCCAGGGGCGAACGGCTACCGGAGCAGAAAACAGGCGGTGTAGGTGATGGTCCCCTTGCCGTGGTAGTAGGGGATGCCGCTCGAGCGGCAGGCGTCGGCGACCAGGATTCCGTACGCCTCCATGGGGGGGCTCGCCCCGAACGGGTCGCGGCAGGGGGCGTCGGGGTAGGTGCAGCTGTCGCAGCGGGAGCAGCTCCCGGTCCCCATGGGCAGCATCCCGGGGAACTCCCGCCGCAGTTCGGCGGTCAGGCGGCGGAAGGTCTCCGCGTGGCGCTCGGCCGCGGCCATCATCCCCTCGCCGTCGAACTCGTCCTCCAGCCGCCCGACCGTCTGGACGATCAGCCCCTTCGAATAGCGGCGGAGGCGGGCGGCGCACTCCTCGAGCGTGCCGCACCCGGGGGGGCAGGACCAGCTGGTGCCGTAACGCCGGCAGCTGTTCGCGCGGCAGGCATCCCGGACTTCGGGCCGCGCGACGAGGAGGGCGCAGTCGAGCTCGCCCGCCTCGTCGAAACCGGCTTCCAGAGCCTTTCGGACCCATCTCTCCATGGCGCGGACCGCTACGCCCCCGCCGCCCCGGACGGGAACATCTCCGCCGAGGCGTTGTCGATCTCCTCCATAACGGCCTCGTAGACGCCGGGGTAGATGCTGGCGGGGTCCCCCATCGTGGTGCAGGGGATGTAGTACTTGGTGCCGTACTCCCGGCAGGCGCGGAAGGTCTCCTCGTGGATCAGCTCGCGCGTCCAGTCCTCGCGGTCGACCTTGCCGTTGTCGATGCCGCCCATGAGGGTCAGCTTCCCGCCGTGCTCGGCGAGGATCTTCGGGATGTTGTTGGTCGACATCGCCCCCTGCCAGACGTCCATCCCCATCTCCACCATGTAGGGGACGAGGTTTTCCCCGTAGGAGTCGGAGTGGTGGACGATGCACTCGACGCCGTGGGCCTTGTAATAGCCGTAGATCCGCTTGTAGCAGGGGAGGAGGAACTCCTCGAACATGGCGGGGGAGATGAAGGAGGATTTCTGGCTCCCCCAGTCGTCGTGATGGAACAGGGCGTCCGGCCGGATGCGCCGGCAGATATCCTCGGCCAGCCGGAGCTCGAACTCGGTGATCATGTCGTAGATCTCGTGCAGCTCGTCGGGGTTGGTGTAGAAGGCGGTCAGGCAGTTGGTGATCTCCAGGAGGTAATGGCTCTGTTCGAACACCCCGGGGGCGACGAAGGGGGCCACGAAATACTCGCTGCGGTCGATCGCCTCGACCTGCCGGATCGTCTCCTCCCAGGCCTCCTCGGGCATGACGGGATCGGGGACCGTGACGCAGTCGCGCCAGTGTTCGATGTCCTTGATGACGATATGCTCCGCGTCGTGCACCGGGAAGGGCCCGGGCGCGTTGGCCGGGAAGCAGGTAGTCACGCCCCATCGGTTCTTCAGGGGAGGGGCGCCCTTGACGGGGCGCACGTTGCTCAGGGCGAAGGGCGTCATCACCAGCGCGAGCGCCTCGTAGCCCTTGACGAAGCGGTCAGGGCGACCGCCCTTCATGGTCTCCACCATATTCTGTCTTTTCGTGAGCATCCGATTCTCCCCCTCGATAAGGTACCGTTGATCCCCGAAAGGCCATCCGCCGGACACCGGAGCCTGTCCCGGTTCCGGTGGCATCACTGTAAGGAAAAACGGCGGAAAAGAGTACCCCTTTTTCCAAAAAAATGAGACGGCGTCTCTGGTATGGTAATGATGTGGATTTGGACGGGTAAGGAGTATCTGGATGAGCGACGCGCTTTTAGACCTCGACGCCTATTTCGAACGGGTGCAATACCGCGGAGGCACGGATGCCGGGGAGGACACCCTCCGGGAGCTCCACCTCGCCCACACCCTCGGCGTACCCTTCGAAAACCTGGACGTGTTCTACGGCAGACCCGTCCTGCTGGACGAGGCCTCCCTTTTCAGGAAACTGGTGGGGGAGCGGCGGGGGGGGTACTGCTTCGAGATGAACGGCCTCTTTTCCCTCGTCCTGCGGAAGATGGGGTTCCGGGTCAGGGACCTGCTGGCGCGGGTGATCCTCGACGACGGACGATGCACGACCCGGACCCACCAGGTGATCCTGGTGGAGGCGGGGGGCCGGCGGTACCTGGCGGACGTGGGCTTCGGCAACGACGGCATCCTCGCCCCGCTGCTTCTGGAGGAGCGGACGGAACAGCGGCAGTTCTCGCACACCTACCGCCTCACGAACCATACCCCCCTTGGCCACCTGCTCCAGAAGAGGGAGGGGGACCGATTCCACCCGCTCTACGCCTTCACCCTCGAGGAATGCCTCCCGGACGATTTCCTGATGGCGAACCATTTCACCGCCACCTTCCCCGGCTCCTTTTTCCTGACGATGCGCATGTGCACCCGGCCTACCCGGGACGGGAGGGTCACGCTCACCGACGGCCGCTTCAAGGTCGTGAAGGGCGGCGAGGTTATCGAAAAAACGCTCGCGGATGAATCGGAATTCAACGCCCTGGCGCGGGAGCATTTCGGCCTGGACCCGGAGCGGATCCGGCGGTAGCGGCGGTCCCGCGCCCTTCGGAGGAAACAGAGATGGACTTCAGGAGAATCCTGATGGACGCGGTCGGCGGGGAAGCCCCGGCCCGCCCCCTGTTCATGCCCGACCTGGGCTTGTGGTTCGCCTGGCACAGCCGCCGGGGGACGCTGCCGGAAGGGTGCGGGGAGACCGCGGCCGAAGCGGCCGCCGCCCTGAACTGCCCGGCGTGGACCGTCCGGTCCCCCTGGCGGCTCGAATTCGAGGGGGTCGAGGTGACGCGCGAAAAGTCCGCGACCGAGCGGGTCGTCCGCTACCGCACGCGCTCAGGGGTTCTGACCGAAAAATGGGCCCTGGGTCCCGACGGCGACTGGTGGCAGAAGGAATACCCGGTCAAGGACGAGGAGGACCTGGACGCGGCGGAGGAGATCGTCGCGGCGATGCGGTACCGGCTGGAACCGTCCGCAGCGCCCGGGGCCGCGGATCCCGGGGGGGTCGACGTCATCGGGGTCCCCAGGACCCCCTACTCCGACCTGCTCCACACCCTGCTGGGATGGAGCGACGGGCTGATGCTGATGATGACGGAGGAGGAGCGGCTCACGGCGCTGCTCGGGGTCATGGAGGAGAAAAGGAACGGACTGGTCCGGGAGCTGGCTTCCGGCTTCCCCGCTTCCCTCTTCTGGGCGCCGGACAACCTCGACGGGCAATTCGTCACCCCGGCCGCCTTCGCCAGGCACCTCCGGGCCAGTTACCTCGACACCGGCGAACTGCTGCGCCAAAGCGGCGGTCGGCTGTGGGTGCATATCGGGGGGATGTGCCGGCACCTGCTTGGACCCATGGCCGATTCCGGCGTCGACGGAGTGGCGGGGGTGGCGGGACCGCCCCAGAGCGACGCGACCCTTGCCGAGGCGAGGCAGGCGACGGGCCCGGGCATGATCCTGTGGGGCGGCATCCCCCAGGACTACGTCATGCCGATGGTGGACCGCTCGCTGCTGCGGGAGTCGATCGCCGGGGCCCGGGAGTTCGCACGGGGCGACGGCCGGACGATCGTGGGGGTGGCGGATCATGTCCCGGTCGATGCGGAATGGGACCGCCTCAGGGAGATCGCCGACGCCCTGAATTCATGAAACGGCTGCGCCCATCGGGGTGGCCGCGGCGAATTTCTCGTTGAAATCGGGGATGCGGGCCAGTTCGAGATACCCGTCCGCCCCCGCGATCTCCAGCGCCTCCCGGCGCTTCTCGCGCGAAACCAGCGCCAGGCGCGCCCCGGTCCCCGCCGCGTTCCCCACCTGCTCGAAACGGCCGAGGGGGAGCGCCGGGAGCATGCCGATGGCGATGGCGCTCTCCACGTCGATGTAGGTGCCGAACGCCCCGGCGATGATCACCCGGTCGATTTCCCCCTCCTCGATCCCCGCGTCCTCCACCAGCGCCTGGATGCCGAGGCGGATGGCGGTCTTGGCCGCTTGCAGCGCCCGGACGTCCTTCTGGGATACGGTGACGGCCTCCTGTCCCGGACGCTCGGCCAGGACGAATTCCCGCACACCGCCGCGCCGGCGCACGAGCGGATGGTCCAGCATCCGGCCCGTGGAGTCGATCACGCCGCCCTGGAGCATCTGCGCGACGGCGTCGAGCAGGCCCGAGCCGCAGATGCCGACCGGGGTGCCCCCCCCGATCGTCTGGATTTCGGGGAGACCCCCGTCGAGGCGCACGTGCTCGATCGCCCCCGCCGCCGCCCGCATGCCGAACCGGATCTGGGCGCCTTCGAACGCCGGCCCCGAGGCGCACGACACGCTCTTCATCCTGCCGCCCCGATTCAGGCAGATTTCGGTGTTGGTGCCGATGTCGATGGCCAGCGTCACCCCCTCCCTCCGGTTCACCCCGGTAGCCAGCAGCATCGCCACGTGATCCGCGCCCACATAGCCCGCGATGTTCGGCAGCATGTGGACCCAGGCTCCCGGTGCCGTTTTCAGGCCGATTTCCCGGGCCTTGAGGTCCTCGGCGCCGCCGATGCCCGGCACGTAAGGGACCAGGCCCAGCTGCCGCACCGGCAGGCGCAGAAAGAGGTGGTGTACGGCGGTATTGGCGACCAGGACCACGTCGACGATGCGGGCCGGATCGGCGCCGATCTCCGCGCACAGGGAGGCGACGCTGCCGTTGAGGGCGTCGACGAGCAGGGCCTGCATTTTCGCGGCGTTTTCCGCGGATTCGCCCGCGTGATGGATGCGGGAGATGATATCCTCGCCGTAGGATATCTGCGGATTCATCAGCCCCGCGGAGGCGGCGACGACGCCGCTCTGCATGTCCACCAGGTAGACCGCGATCTTGGTCGTGCCGATATCGACGGCCAGGCCGATCCAGCGGGTCGCCGGGGCGTCGACGGCGATGACCTCCCCTTCCCGCACCACGACGCTCGCCTCGAACCCCAGTTCGCGCAGCCGGGTGGAAAGCACCTGCTGCACGGCGAGATCGATGGTTCCCGGGGCCAGGCCGTGGTCGCGCCGGAGGAGGTCCCACAGGTTCCGGTCGTCCGGCACCGGGCGTCCCAGCGAGGGAGGGGCCAGCCGGACATCGAAGGCGCGTGCCAGGGGGTCCGGCCGGACCAGCACCTCGAGCCCCTCCACCTGCGTGCGCTGGGGGGCCGACAGCGACTCCGGCGGCACGTGCACCCGGACGTCACCCAGGGGGTAGGTCATGCAGGCGAGGCGGTGCCCCTGGCCGAGTTCCTCCTTCGCGAAGGCGTCCCGGTCCTCTTCCGTCGGGTCCGAAACGGCCCCGGCGACGACCTGGACCCGGCAGCGCCGGCACACCCCGACCCCGCCGCAAAGGCCGACCAGGTCCACGTCGAGCAGCCGCGCGCACTCCAGGAGCGATGTCCCCTCGGGACAGGTGCCGCGCCTCCCCACCGGCATGAATTCGACTTTAGCCAAGGAATCCCCCCTTGCACGCCGGGGCCCGGAGTCCCGAAAGCCCCCCCGGGCCGGCCGGCCCGGGGAAGGCCTGGTTACGGCTTAGGCCTGCTGCTTTTTGAGCCACTCCGCGCCGTAGCGGTTGCATTCATCGATGACGACCGGGGTCACCCACTCGTTGATGCACTCGAGGCTCCCGATGCAGGGGAGGAACGCCCCGCCGGCGGCGTAGGTGTCGATGGCCCTGCGGACCTCGCCGCGGATCTCGTCCTCGGTCGCGTCCGCCCGGTCGATCACCCCCTGGTCGATGCCTCCCAGCATCAGCATCTTCCCCTGGGTGTTCTCCCGGATCGCGAGGAGGTCGTTGGAGGGGAGGGCCCCCTGCCACATATCGATCCCCAGGTCGACCATGTCCTTCTCGATCCCCTGGATATAGCAGTCGGAATGATGCTGGACCAGCACCCCGCGCTTCTTGACGTAGTCGTACAGGCGCTGGTAGTGAGGCTTCAGCAGATCGCGGAACTTCTGCGGGGAGAAGAAGAGGGAGGTCTTGGAGCCCCAGTCGTCATGGCTGTGCAGGATGTCGGGCTCGAGGATGTCGATGAGCTGCTCGAAGACCTGGAGCTTCCAGTCGGCGTACGCGTCGAAGAACTCGTACATCGACTCGGGCTCCTCGTACATGTTGACGAGCACCTCTTCGAACGGCATCAGGCAGTGGGCGCGCTCGAACAGGCCGCGGAAGCTGGGGACCATGACCAGGGTGGTTTCCCTGTCGATCCCTTCAATCGTCTTCTTGGCGTCGCTCCAGTCCAGGTCCGGGATGGCGGGGAACTTGACGTAGTCGCGCCATTTGGTGACGTCCTTGATGACCTTGTTCTGGTCGTTGACGATCGGGATCCACCCGGGGTCGCCGGGGAGGAAACGAAGGGTCCCGCCCCAGTTGTCAATGGCCGCCTCCCCCGTGAACTGGAGGATGTCCCATATGGATATGGGGTCCATGACGCAGTGGAACTTGATCTTCGGAAAAGCCTCGAACCCGTACCCCATCCATTTTATGGGCTTCTCATTCCGCAAGGCGGATAGGAACATCTCTTTTAGATTCATGATCGAAAGTCTCCTGATTCATCGGTGTTGGTATTGGGAATCCCTGAAATCATGGCCGCCGCGGCCTCATGCCCGTCATCAACCGGGGCGCCGTCCCGACGCCCGGGCCGCCCGCATCCACTTTATAGGAGGATACGGCCGCATCACAAGCCATAACTTCCCGCGCGGCCTCCCCGGGCCGCGGCCGGCTCCTATTCAGCGCCGTCCCGTTCCGGCCGGGAGCCCGGGTCGGGGCGCCCCTCGAGGCTCGCGGATATGGTGCGCCTGAGAAAGACCGCCTCCCCGCTGGCCGCCCGGGGGACGCTGTCCTCGGTTTCGAAGGCGACGTCCCGGATGCCGGTCCCGGCTTCTCCCGCCTTCCGGCGGACGATGGCCGTCAGTTCCTCCCTGACGAACCGGTCCGCGTCTTCGAGATTGCCGAACCGGCGCACGCCGGAAACGCCTTCCACGATGAAATCGCCGTTGTCGCCGGGGACGATCCAGAGCCCTTTCCGTATGTGCACCTGGCTCGTGATCGCGCCGATGGCGTTGGCCACGTCGGCGTTTTCCGGTATGACGGACCTGGTCTGGAGGGGGACGATGGCCTGCGGCAGGAAGAACCGGATCGGCGCCCCTATGCCGACGACCGGGTGCCGGAGGCGGATCGCCACTTCGTAATTCGGGTGCTGCTCCTCCAGGAGATGGCGGACCAGGGTCCGGCAGACGGGGCACCCCTCCATCCTGTCCGGCTCGGTGTCGTCATCCAGGCCCCGCTTGAGCAGTTCCAGGGACAGCTGCCGCGCCGCCAGGGCGAGGACGTGGGCCGCCATCGCGTCGAGGGGCATGCGGCAGAGGGGCGTGTAGAAGCCGGCGTAGCGCCGGGCGGTCTCGGCGTCCCATTCCAGGTACCGGCCGTCGATATGAAGCAGGTCGGTGAGCGTCAGGCCGCACCTTTGAAGGACGCCCCGACCCTCGAGCCGCTGCAGGTGCAGACTGGCCTCGGTGGCGGCGCCGAAGATGTGCAGCAGCTCCTCCATCGAATGCGGCCGGTGCTCGAGCTGCCGGAGGATCTTCTCCTCCAGGGGGGTGAGGGGCAACGACCCGGCATCGCCGGTCCTGACCAGGAGCGCCATCTTCGCCGTGGAAACGCCGTACTGCCGCAGGCGGAGGGTCAGGTAATCGAGGGCGGCTTCGGTGCCGGGCCAGTGACGGCCGAGCCAGGCGATCGGGGCCACCCGCCGGGGGCCGATATGAAACCGCATCCGCTCGAACCGGATCAGGCTGTCCCCCCCCAGACCGACCGTGCGGATATCGAGCGCCTGGACGTGCGTCCGGCGCCCCCCGACGCGGGAACCATCCCGGTCGAGCCGGACCCGGCCCGACGCCAGGGCGGCCGTGTCGGTCGTCGTTCCGCCCATGTCGACGACGATCGCATCCTCCAGCCCGGTCAGGTGCCGGGCGCCCGCCACGCTGGCCGCGGGGCCCGAGAGGATCGTCTCGACGGGGCGCCGTTTCGCCAGGTCGGCCTTCATCAGGGTGCCGTCCCCCTTGACCACGAACACGGGGGCGTCGATGCCGTACCGCCGCATCACCCTTTCGAGGTCGAGCAGCAGGCCGGCGATCCTCGGGATGATCCTCGCGTTCAGGAAGGCCGTGACCGCCCGTGTCTGGAAATCGAGCGTGTCCGAAAGCTCGTGGCCGCACGACACGAACAGGCCCGTTTCCTCCTCGAGGCAGCTCTTGACCCGGAGTTCGTGCTCGGGATTGATGGAACCGGCGAACCCGGAGACGGCGAAGGCGGCCACGGAGTGCCGCTCCACCATGCGGCGGGCCGCTTGCCGGACCTCGTCCTCCCGGACCGGCGCCAGTTCCCTCCCCGTGATGTCCAGCTGTCCCTCCACGACCGCCTGCGGCCGGCAGGGTATGTTCTGGGCGATATCCAGCCCGAAGGGGGGCATGAGGAGGAGGCCGACCTTCTGCCCCTCGTTTTCGACGATGGCGTTTGTGGCCAGGGTGGTGGAGAGCGACACCAGCTCGACCTCACGCAACCGCTGCGGGTCGAGCTGCCGGAGCGCCCTTTCGATCCCCACCGTGAAATCCCACCGCGTGGTCGGCGATTTGGCCTTGGAGAGGATCCGGTCCGCCTCGAAGTCGAAGATGACGGCGTCGGTGTAGGTGCCGCCGGCATCCACTCCGAGGCCGATTTTGATGAAGCCGCTGTCGCTCAAAGGTTTTCGCCCCCCGCCCAGGGACGTATTAACACCTTTTCGCGGGCGCTTCAACGCCCATCCGGCCCGCTCGAAGGCGCCCCGGGGCCGGCGGCGGACCGCCGGACATATGGGGTTGACTTATGGGCCGAATGGATTAGAATCATAAACGTTTTATTTTAGAGGCTTTAGGGTGTCCATGGCCGCGTTCGCATTTGACTTGACCCCCTCCTCTAGGGCAACTTAATGCGTACGCAGAGCGGAGCCGGGCCGCACAGGCCCCGCGGTCGCTGGGGGACATCATCAGCGAGAGGCGCATCCCGCAACGTGTGGGGCAGTGATGGCTGGATCATTTGGGAATGGAGTGACGCACAATGATAATAATTGCTGAAAAGATCAATGGATCGATTCCGTCCGTGGGCAAGGCGATTGAAGCCGGAGACGCCGATTTCATCAGGAACCTGGCCAAGGTGCAGTCCGAAGCGGGGGCCGATTTCATCGACGTATGCGCATCCGTCGAGGTTTCCCGGGAACTGGAAACCCTGAAATGGATGATCGACATCGTCCAGGAAGCGACCGACACCCCCATCGCCGTGGACAGCCCGAGCGCCGAGACCTGCGCGAAGGCGATCGATTTCTGCAAAAGACCCGGGCTGGTCAATTCCGTGTCGATGGAGGGGAACAAGATCGCGACGGTCTTCCCCAAGATCGCCAGGACCGACTGGCAGTGCGCCGCGCTCCTGTGCGACGACACGGGAATTCCGCGCTCGGCGGAGAAGCGCCTCGAGGTGCTCGAAGCGCTGATGCAGAAGGCGAAGGAGTACAACATCGACCCTTCCCGGCTGCACATCGACCCGCTGGTGGAAATGCTGGCGACTTCGGACGACGGCGTCAACATGATCATCGAGGTCATGAAGGAGATCCGGAGACGCTACCCCACCCTCCACGTGACGGGGGCGGCCAGCAACATCTCGTTCAACCTCCCCGCGCGGAAGATCGTGAACCAGGCCTTTGTCGTCCTCGCCATGAACGCGGGGCTGGACAGCGTGATCCTCGACCCGTTGAACCGCGACCTGCGGGGCCTCATCTACGCGACGGAAGCGCTCCTGGGGCGCGACGAGATGTGCATCGAGTTCATCCAGGCGTTCAGGAGAGGCGTGTTCGGCACGCAGCCCCAGGCGCCGGCGAAGAAATGAGGCAGGCGTGCCCGCCGAAGCCGGGAGGCGAAGGCGGGCCGTTTTTCTTAGCATCTTCGGGCAGGACGTGCTAGAAAATAATGCGCGCGGCTGTTTCGATACCGCTGGATCTATTATTGGAAGGACGGTTTTTCTGGAATCAACCTCTCCGGCCCCCGGCCGGGACATTACGAAAATCAGGTGAAAAGACATGGCCAAGATCGACGAAGTCAAAGAACAGGTAATCATCGGCAAGACCAAGATAGTTCCCGGACTGGTCCAGGAAGCCCTGGACGAGGGAAGCGCCGCGAAGGACATCCTTCAGGCGATGATTGACGGCATGAAGGTGGTGGGAGACCGGTTTTCGGCCGGCGAGATCTACGTGCCCGAGATGCTGATCGCGGCAAAGGCGATGGCCAAGGGCGTGGAAGTGCTGAAGCCCTTCCTGAGCTCCGAGGCGTCGACTTCCCTGGGCACCTGCGTCATCGGTACCGTCGAAGGCGACCTGCATGACATCGGGAAGAACCTCGTCAACATGATGATCGGCAGCGCCGGTTTCGACATGGTGGACATCGGCGTGGACCAGGCGCCCGCCAAGTTCATCGAAGCCATTAAGGGGAACAAGAACGTGAAGCTGGTGGCGTGTTCGGCGCTTCTGACCACGACCCTGCCCGCGCTCAAGAAGACGGTGGACGCCATCAGGGAGAGCGGCCTGCAGGGCTTCAAGATCATCGTCGGCGGCGCGCCCGTGACCCCGAAGTTCGCCGAGGAGATCGGGGCCGACGCCTACGCGCCCGACGCCGGATCCGCCGCCGAAAAGGCGAAGGAGATCGTCGCGGCCTAACCCACCCCCATCGGAGAAAGGGTTTCATGCTGACCAAGAGACAGAATCTGCTGGAAACCATCCGCGGCGGCAACCCGGACCGGTTCGTCAACCAGTACGAGGCGTTCGATTGCGATCCGGGTTCCCCCTTCGGCATGATCATGGGGGACCCCATCGCGGCCGCCTCGCCCAGGGTGGGGCGCGGGGAGCCGCCGGTCAAGGACGGCTGGGGCGTCACCCGGGCCTGGCCCGCCAACGTGCCGGGAGCCTTCCCGGTGCACGACGAGGCCCACAAGGTGCTCAAGGACATCACCCAGTGGGAGAAGGTCGTCAAGGCGCCGCGGCTGGACTACCCCCAGTCGGAGTGGGACAAGTTCAAGCCGCAGATCGACGCCGTCGACAGGAACGAAGTGTTCGTCACCCTGTTCGGGGCGCCCGGGATCTTCGAGCAGCTCCATTACCTGATGGGGATGGACGACTGCCTGATCGCCTTCTACGAGGAACCGGAGGCGATGAAGGAACTGATCGCCTACGTCACCGACTGGAAGCTCCGTTACGCCAAGCTGGTCTGCGACAACTTCGCCCCGGAGGTCATCCTTCAGCACGACGACTGGGGCAGCCACCGTTCGTCCTTCCTCTCCCCGGACATGTTCGAGGAGTTCTTCCTGGAACCGTACAAGAAGTGGTACGGGTACTACAAGGAGAGGGGGGTCCAGCTCATCGTGCATCACAACGACGCCTACAGCGCCAACCTCGTCCCCCACATGATCGAGATGAAGATCGACATCTGGCAGGGGTGCGTCACGACCAACAAGGTGTCGGACCTCATCAGGAAGTACGGCGGCAGGATCTCCTTCATGGGGGACATCGACAACGGTCTCGTCGACCGTGAGGACTGGACCCAGGAGCTGGTCGAGCGGCACGTACGCAGGGCGTGCGAGGAAAACGGCAAGCATTACTTCATTCCCTGCATCACCCAGGGGGGCAAGGGCGCCGTCTACGACGGGGTCTACGACGCCATTTCCAGGGAAATCGACAAGATGAGCAAGGAGATGTTCCGCTAGATCGGAAACCACCTTGCCCGGACCGGGAGCCGGGGGGCGCGCCGTGACCGCGACGCGCCCCCCGGCTTTTTTTATCTGCCCCCCCGGCCGGGCGCGGCCGGGGCCACCCTGCCGCCGATCGCGCTCATTCCCGGAACAGGAGCGGGGCGAATTCCCGGAGGCAGCGGCGCCAGGACTGGAACTCGTGCGCCGTGTCGGGGGAAACGTAGAAGACGCTCCGGATCCCGGCCTTCGTGAGCGCCTCGGCGTCCGCCCGCGGGTCTCCGCCGAACCCGCGAGGGGCCCCGGCGCGCGGCGCGCCGAGTTCGCGGCCGCCGTACCCGACAAACACCAGTTTGACCTTTTCCCCGAAACCGGGGGCGGCCTTCACATCCTCGGGAGAGATCGAGCCGCCGCTGAAGAGGCCGATGTGCGAGAAGGTGTCCAGGTGCCCGAGGGTGATCCAGCGGGTCTCCATCCCCCCCATCGACAGCCCGGCCATGGCGCGGTGCGCCGCGTCGGGCAGAGTGCGGTAATGGGCGTCGACGTAAGGGATCAGCTCGTCCAGGAGGACCGTCCGGAAGGGGCCGACGTCGAATTTCGCCAGGCCGCCGATCCGGGCGTCGTTCGTCATGCCGTAGGTCATCACGATGAGGAAGGGGCGGGCCTTCCCCGCGGCGATCAGGTTGTCCATGATCAGGTGCGCGCGCCCCTGGTTGCTCCAGGCGGTTTCATCCTCGCCCCAGCCGTGCTGCAGGTAGAGCACCGGGTAGCGCCCGGAGGGGTCCCGGTCGTAGCCGGGGGGGGTGTAGACGAAGGCCCGGCGCACCGTGCCGGTGCTTTTGGAGGGGAAGAGCACCTGCTCGACGCGGCCGTGGGGCACATCCCTCAGCGCGTAGAAATCCTGGTCGGCGGCGGGGACCTCGATCCCGCTCTCCCAGCGGGTGGAGCCGTAGAAATTCAGGGCGCCGGGATCATTGAACGTCCCCCCGTCGACCGTGATCCGGTAGTAGTGGAACCCCTCGTCGAGCGGCACCGCCGTGGTGCCCGTCCAGGCGCCGTCTTCCCCCTTGCGGAGCGGGGTGCCCTCTCGCCCTCCCAGACTCACGCTGACGCTTTGGGCCTGGGGGGCCACGATGCGGAAGCGCGCGTGGCGCTGGGAGTTGACCTGGGGGTATTCCTGTCCGGGCTGGTTCAGCGTCGAGGGCTTGAAGTCCTCCCTGATGGGGGTCGCTCCGGTCTGCGCCCCAGCCTCGAAGGCGCCGAAAAGAAAGATCAGGACGACGGCGATGGTGCGTGGTTTCATGGCTTTTCTCCTTGCTTGGCGGGATTTCTCCCTGTTTTCCCTTTGGATCCGGCCTTACGGCGCTTCCGCTCCCCGGTTTCGGTTCCGGCGGGGTCCGGCGCGCGCAGCCCGGCGGCGGCATAGGGCAGGATCTGCTCGAACGTCGCCTCCAGGTCCTCGGGGTCGCACCGCCCGCCCGACAGGACGGTCAGCGAAGCCGGCTGCCGCACCCCGAAAAAGAGGGCGCCGGCCATGAAATGGAGGCGCCACATCACCGTCCTTTCCGAGAGGTGGGGGAGGCTCCGGCGCAGCGCCCGGATGAAGGCCCGGTGCGACCGGTTCATGTTGCCGGCCAGCGCGTGGGTGTATTCCCACCGCTCGTGCGACAGGTTGGCAATGATGCGGAGGTGGATCGCCCGGCCGGCCGGGGTATCCCCCTGCCGCAGGCAGGGGAGGATCCACGCCCTGAGGATCTCCTCGACCGCGGCCGTCCGCCCGCCGCGCGTGACCGCCTCGAGTTCCCTCAGCCCCTCCTCGACCACGGGATCCACGTGCGACCGGAAGACCTCGTCGAACAGCGCCTGCTTCCCGCCGAAGTAGTACCCCACCAGGGCGAAATGCACCCCCGCCTGGGAGGCGATGTCGCGCACGGAAACTTCCCGGAATCTCTTGCGGGAAAAGAGTTCCTCCGCGGCCCTGAAAATCCTGTCTCGGGCCCCCTCCGGGTTCTTCTTCAAGGTGCCGGCCTCCGCTGTCCGAAACACGCGGCCGCTCCACGACCGGAGGATCTCCTGTCGGCTTTTTGCTTGATACAGCGGCCCGTCCGTATTATAAGACACCCGTTCGCCGATTATACAAGTGTATAATTCGCTGTTACGTCGGGACCGCAGGATACGTATCAGCCAGTAGAAATCCGTACCGATCCCTTAGCCGGACAGGAGGAAAAGCGATGTTTCGATCAACCCTGGTTTCGCTGCTTGTTTTGACTTGTTTCGCCGCCGGCGCCTTCGCCCAGGCGCCCCCCGCCGGATCGGGCCCTTACCCGGCGATCATCGAAGGCGATCCCCGGCTGCCCGGCCACACGATTTACCGGCCCGCCGACCTGGGCCCGTTCGGAGCGCAGAACCCGCTCCCCGTCATGGCCTGGGGTAACGGCGGCTGCGCCAATTCCTCCCAGATGCACGCCCCCTTCCTGGTCGAAGTGGCCTCCCACGGCTACCTGGTCGTCGCCATCGGCCCCTACCGCGAAGGAGCCCCGGCCTCGAAAGAAGGAATGATGGGGGGAGGCGGCACCAAGTCGGCCCAGCTCCTGGAGGCCCTCGCCTGGGCCACGGCCGAAAACGGGCGCTCGGGAAGCAGATACTCCGGCAAGGTGGACCCGGCGAAATTCGCCGTGGCGGGGATGAGTTGCGGCGGGCTGCAGGCCCTGGAGGTCTCCCCCGACCCGCGCGTGGCCACCACCCTGGTCATGAACAGCGGCATCCTGAACACCCCCTTCGGGGCGCCGAAGGAAGGGATGCCCAAGGCGCCCGCTTCCAAAGCCGCGCCGAAGACGGGAGCGCCGCCAAAGACGGGAGCGGCGCCGAAGATGATGATGTCGATGCCGGCGGTGGACAAGGCGCTGCTCGCGCGGCTGCACGCCCCCGTTTTCTATGTCATCGGCGGCGAGAAGGATATCGCCTATCCGAACGCGACCGACGATTTCGCAAAAATCGACAAGGTCCCGGTGGCCATGGCCAACCTCGACGTGGGCCACGGGGGGACCTACATGGAGCCGAACGGCGGGGAATTCGGCCGCGTTGCCTCGGCCTGGCTGGACTGGCAGTTGAAGGGGAACAAAACGGCGGGAAAGCTGTTCACCGGTCCCGACTGCGGCCTCTGCGCCCACGCCAAGTGGACGTTCGTGAAGAAACAGATCCCCTAGGATGGCGAAGGAAAAAGGAGACGTGCGGATGAATGGGACAATGAGCAGAGGGGCGGGATGTGTTCTGGTCCTGGCGGGCCTTTTCGCCGGGGCGTCCCCGTGCCCGGCGCAGGCCGGGGCTTCCGGGGCGGGCAAGGAAATCAGCAGCGGGGACTGCACGGCGGCCAGGCTCGGCTCCGCCATCCCGGTCTCGGCCATCGGCGAACCGGTCTCGGCCGTGACGCTCGACCCTCCCGTCTGGAAGGAGGCGGCCGGGACCGGCCCGGCTTACTGCAGCGTGAACGGGTCGATGGCCCCCGTTTCCACCGAAACCACCGCCAGGCCGATCCATTTCCAGGTGGTCCTGCCCGCCTCCTGGAGCGGCCGTGCGGCCCAGCTCGGGGGCGGGGGGATGAACGGCATGATCCCCAACCTCCTGGGCGGGGTGGACATGGGGCCGGGACCTTCCCTGATCGGGCGGGGGTTCGCCACCTATGGCAGCGATTCGGGGCACCAGATGAGCTTCGGGTTCGGCCGCAAGACGGCGCCGGGAGCCGGTTCGGGCGACGACTGGGCCCTCAACGACGAGGCGATCCGGAACCTGGGCTACATGCAGCTCAAGAAGACGCACGACGCCGCCCTGGTGCTGATCGAAAGGATGTACGGGAAAAAACCACGCTACAACTACTTCTTCGGCACCTCCCAGGGGGGGCGCGAGGCGCTGACCGTGGCCCAGCGCTACCCCGCGGACTATGACGGGGTGGCGGCCAACGTCCCGATCGTGAGCCTCACCACCCTCATGCTCGCCCCCGACCTGATCCGGATCCAGGAAAAGCCCCTGGCCCGCTGGGTGACCCCGGCCAAGACCAACGCGATCCGGGCGGAATTCATGCGGCAGTGCGACGGGCTGGACGGGCTCACCGACGGGGTCATCAACAACTACATGGCCTGCCGGGCGATCTTCGACGTCAGGCGGGGCGAGCCGGGCCGCGATCCATGGAAGGCGAAGCGCTGCCCCGACAATGTCGACCCGAACCCCGAGGACACGAGCGCCGCCGCCTGCCTGACCGACGGCCAGATCTCCACGCTCGAGTTCGTCTACAGCCCCTACCGCTTCGCGACCCCCCTGGCCCATGGCGTCCAATCCTTCGGGATGTGGGTGCCGAACACCGACGCCGCGAGCAGCGGCATCGTAGCCGCCCGACGCTTTCGCGGCCAGGAAGGGGCGCCCGAAACCGCCCCGGCCCACAACCATCTCGGAACCCTGGGCGTGACGGGGTTCCTGATGCAGGACCTCGGTGCCAACCCGCTCGATTACGTCGAGGGGGGGCGCCTCGACGCCCGGAGGCGCGAACTCTCCCTGGCGCTCGACTCCACCGACCCGAACCTGGAGCCCTTCCTCCGGCGCGGGGGGAAGATGATCGTCGCCATCGGGACCAATGACACCCTGGCGTCCCCCGGCGCGCAGCTCGATTATTTCCAGTCGGTCATCGACGCGATGGGGAGGGAGAAGGTCGATGCCTTCGCCCGCTTTTTCGTGCTCCCGCAGACGGGGCACGGGCTGAGCGGCACCTCCCATTCGGTGGACGGCGACGGCCGCCCGATCGAGCCGGCCCCGATTCCCAGCGGCTTCAGCCGTTTCGATCTGCTGATCCGGTGGGTCGAGCAGGGGACGCCGCCTGCGGCCGTGACCGTAAGTGCGGGGGAGCGGAGCCTCCCGATGTGCTCCTACCCGGCCTACCCGAAATATGTCGGCGGCCCGAAGGGCGCGGCGGCCTCCTACACATGCACGGCTCCCTGACGAGGGAAGCGTGCGAAACCGGAAAGGTCCTGTCATGAAAGTCTACGGTCGCAACACCGTCACCCTCCTCGCGCTGCTCGGCGCACTCCTCGCCCTGCCCGGCCACCCGTTGCGCGGGGCGGCCCCGGAGGGGTCGCGGAGCGCGGGGAGAAACAGGGTCCTCGTCCCGCACCGGGCCTGGCCCTGCGGGATGCCCGAAGGGATCCCGGCGCCCGAAGAGGGGGTGCCGGTGCTGGAGGCCCAGCTGCTCCTCGGCACGGTCCACGACCTCGGCCGGACGCCCTACGGCCAGCGGAAGGTACTGGTGGTCGAGGGGGGGACGGTATCGGGCGCCAGGATCCGGGGCTCGGTCATGCCGGGCGGGCTCGACCTCCAGCTGGAATTCCCCGGCGGCATGGAGATCGAGGAGATCCTCGTCCTGCGCACCGGGGACGGGAAGTACATCTACATGTGGGGCGCGGGGACGGCGGCGGACCCGGGCGACGTCCGGATGGTCCCCGCGTTCGAGGCGCCGAACGACAGCGCCTACGCCTGGCTCAACCGGGGGACCTACGCCGCCCGTCGAACGGTCGACGAGGCGGCGGGAAAGATGACGATTGCCGTTTTCGACGTCTCGGCCGTCGTCGCCGGGGGACAGGACAAGGATCCGGTCCGGGTGACCAAGCCTGAGGGCCTCCCCGACCAGCCCCGGGACTACCGCAAGGCTGGGCCCGAGGAGGAGCGCGGGGCGATGCTGATCGACGAGAACGTGACGCTCGGGCCGACCCAGATGGTGGGGCCCGCGGGCGACCGCGTGCGCAACATCATCCCGATCACGGGCGGGAGCGTAAGCGGCAGGATCCGCGGCAAGGTCCTGCCGGGCGGCGCCGACTACCAGAACCTGGCCAGCCCACCCACCATCGATGCCCGCTACCTCTGGCAGACGGAGGAAGGGGAGGTGATCCTGGTGCGCAACGGCGGGACCATGAACCGGCTGGCGCCCACCTTCGAAGTCCGGGTGGACGGCCCCTACGCGTGGCTGAACGGGGGGCGCTACCTGAGCTCGAGCCCCCGCATGGGACAGGGGGGGGTCGCCCTCACCTTCTACGAAACGAAACGCTGAACCGCCCCCCGTGGGGGTCTACCGAAACCACACCTGGAGAACCGTCATGAACCCTATCCGCAGAACCGTCGTCACCCTCTCCCTGGCCGCGCTCGGCCTCGGCTTCGGCCTGATCGCGCCCGTTTCCTCCCAGCCGTCCGCGCCCCGGGACGCGCGCAAGGCGCCCCCCGCAAAGCGCGGGGACTTCATGCCGATGAAGGTCGACCCGCGCGTCCAGATGCGGTCCTACCTCTTCGAGGAAACCGGCGAAAAGATGGAGTACGCGCTGTTCATCTCCTCCAAGGTGCGCAAGGAGGAAAAAGCCCCCCTCATCGTCACCCTGCACGGGCTGGGCGCGGGGCCGGCGATCATGTTCGGGGCGAAGGCCCTCGAACTGGCCGAAGAGGGGGGCTACATCCTCGTGGGCCCGATGGGATACAACGTGCGCGGCTGGTACGGCATTTCCATGAAAGGATTCGGGCCCAAGCCGAAGCCCGCGGGATCCGAAGGGGCGGCCGCGAAGCCGAAGCCTTCGATGTTCTCCAATCCCGACGACCCGGAGAACCTGAACGAACTGAGCGAGAAGGACGTGATGCACGTCCTCGACCTCGTCCGCGGGGAGTTCAAGGTCGACGAGCGGCGCATCTACCTGATGGGACACTCCATGGGGGGAGCGGGAACGCTCCACCTCGGGGTGAAATACCCCTCGATCTGGGCGGCGCTGGCCCCGATCGCCGCCGCGGCCTTCACCATCGACCCGGACAGCATGAAGGCGATCCCCGAAACCCCCATCCTCTTCGTGCACGGGGACGCGGACGAAGTAGTGCCGGTCGCCAACACGCAGCGCTGGGTGGCCAAGGCCCGGGAACTCGGGTTGACGCACGAGTACGTGGAGATGCCGGGGATCAGCCACGGTCCCGTCATCGAAGCGGCGCTGCCGGCGGTGTACGCCTTCTTCGCCAAACAATCGAAACCGGCGGTCCACTGACGCGCCGTCACCCGTTCCTTCGGGCGGCCTGTGCCTCCTGGAGCGACCGGAACCGGAACACTCCGCGTGGACGCTCCGTCCGCACGATCCGCCGGTAGCGGGACGAGTGGCGCCGGAAGCGCCAGAACGCGGCGTCCGCCGTCTTGCGGACGGGCGCCGCGTTCATCTCCTCGATCGAGCGGAATTTTTCCAGGGGCATATCGTTTTCATTCCACCGGCTCGATCGTCTCCGGCCGGGTGTTCCAGCCGCCGAGCAGGAAGCGCGGGCGCTCCCCGCCGAGGCGGCGCGGATCGAACTCCACGGTGACCGTCTTGCTCTCCCCCGGCATCAGCCCGAAATAGTTGTCGCTGTAGAAGGCGGGGAGGATGTCGCGCCCCGCCTCCCCGGCCAGGGTGCGGATGCGGGTCTGGACCGCCGGGGCGGGCCCGTCGTTCCGGAAGGTGAGGGTGTAGCGCACGTTCCCCCGCCCCCTTTCCTCGTCGACGGTGACGCGCGGCGAGACCGCGGCGCGGAGGCGCACCTCGGGCAGCCGGTTGAGCCCCTCGTAGCGCATGTAGTCCTTCCGGTTGTGCCAGTAGAGGTTGTCGCCCAGCAGCCGGCCGGATCCGTCCCGCACGGAGAGCCGGATAAAGACCAGGTCGGTGGGGGATTGCGAGAAATCGGCCGTCCCGAGCCGGATGCCGTATGCGTCGGGGCCGAGCGCAGGGGTGACCCACTCCCGATCCGTCACCGGCCGGCCGTCGAGATCGAATACCCTGAGACTCGTGACGACGCCGGAATAGGCCGCCGTCGAGAGGTTCGAGAGCACGACGGCGTCGTCGCGCGGGTCCCAGACGGCGTGGGTCGGCTGGTTGGCCGCCCTGGCGCCGAAGTAGCCGGCGTTGGTGTCGAGATACCAGTCGTAGGTCTGCCACATGAAGCTGGGCCAGGAGGACTGGCTCATCCACATCAGGAAGCCGTTCGAGCGCTTCACCGTCAGCCCCTCGTACACCCCCTTGAAGTTCTCGTAGTTGATCATCTGGGCCATCCTCTGGAATTCCTCCAGGGTGTAGGCCCGCCCGGCGGCCGCCACCATTTCGAGGATCTCCTTCCTGTAGCGGGCGAAGACGGGGTCGGACGGGTCGGGCTTCTGCCCCTGGACCCGGTCGGTGGGGACGGTGAAGCCGCCGGGCTTGTAGAGCTGCAGCGCGTCCATGTAGGTATTGGCCGGCCCGTTCATGTGGTAGGTCCAGTCGTGCAGCGCCCACGATTCGTTGATGGGCCAGAGTTTTTCCTCGGGGAGGAACCTGCGCATGCTTTCGAGGCTCGGCACGTTGGGGATGCCGCATTCGCTCCGGAGCGTGACGTAGGGGACCTCGTTGAAATACTCCCGGATCCCCGTCCCGTCGTTGCGGTTGGGCATGGCCGCGACGGCGTAGCCCCCGCCGCTCCCCACCGGGTCGGCGGCGGAGTTCGGGATGTAGATCCGCGTGCGGTCATGATCCCGGGTGAGCCGCCTCAGGCCGGCGTCGAGCGTTTTCGGCGGGTTGGCCTCGTTGCGGCCGCAGTAGAGGGCGAGCGACGGGTGGCGCCGGACCTTGCGGATCTTGTCGACGGCGTTGTCGAGAAACATCCTCTCGTCGTCCGGGTTCGGGCCGTCGGCCGGGTTTGCCAGCCAGAAGTCGTCCCAGAGGAGGATGCCGTAGCGGTCCGCCGCCTCGTAGAAGGCGCGGTGGTTGGTCATCCCGACCCAGTTGCGGATCATGGTGAAGTTGGCCTCGGCGTGCAGCCGCATCTTGTCGTCGTATTTTTGGGGCGTGTCGGTCTTCAGGCCGTCGTCCATCCCCCAGTTCCCCCCCTTGGCCACGATCCGGGTGCCGTTGCAGTAGATCGTGAGCCGGTTGCCGTCGATGGGGTAGGTGAATTCCCTCACCCCGAACCGGAAACTCGACCGGTCCTCGACGCCCCCCGCCCGGCGGGCGGTCACCGTGGCGGTGTAGAGCGGCTGCCCCCCGTAGGTGTTAGGCCACCAGAGCTCCGGGTCGTTGAGGAGAATGCCGTCGATCACAGCTTCCCGGCGGCCGTTCCCCGGGACGCTGATCGTGCGGGAAAAGCGCACGTCTCCGGGGGTGATGACGCCTTCGAGCGTCACCTCCGCCGGCTCCGGCCCGTAATTGTGCACGTCCGCCCGGAAGCTGAGCTCGGCCTGGGAGTCGTCCAGCGCGTAGGTGCGGACCATGCTCTGGGCGACTTCGGCCGCGGTTTCCGCATAGATCCGGATTTCCCTGACCCTGACCGGCACCACCCGGTTCCCCTGCTCGGCCACCTCCCTCCGTTTCGTTGCCGTGAAGCGCACGTAGCGCGCCTTCTGCTGCACGGGAATCCGCACCGGGAATGCGTCGTTGCCGGCGAAGGAAACCTTGACCGTCGCCACCGGCCCCGGCACCCCGTTGGAGATGTCGAACCCCGCATGCTCCCCGGTACCGGGCGCCGGGTCGGCCTGCCGGACGCCGAACCAGCCGGTGTCCACTTCGCCCCCCGCATAGGAATCGAAATTCCTCCAGCCGGCGCCGTCATCCGACACCTGCACGCTGAACTCGGCGGGATGCCGGCTCTCGGCCGAGGCGGCGGCGCCCCCGGTTTCGCTCCCCCATACCAGCTCGAGGCTGCCGATCGCCGTCACCTCCCCGAGATCCACCGTGAAACCCGCACCGTCGACGTCCGCGCCGATCCACTGGGTGCTCTCGTCGTTATCGGCGACGTGGGCGGGGTCCGCCCCCCCCTGTCCCGCGGGCTGCGTCACCGTCCGGCCCAGCGCCAGGTTGCGGGCCGAGAGGTTGGCCGATGTTTCGACGATGTCCAGATCGGTCTCCATCCAGGCGTCTTCGAGCCGCACGCTCCCGCCGCAGGTCACGGTAACGTCGTTGTAGATTCCGATGCCGCGGCCGCGGATCGTGGGGAGCCAGTCCCACCCCACCGCCGCGTGCAGGGTGGGGTTGTCCTGCCCGAGTTCCCCCCCGTTGGGGAGGGGCCCTTCGGCCAGCCCCTGGGTGGTGACCAGCCCCGGGGTCCGGTTGCGGTAGATCCGCACCGCCAGGAAGTTCGGCCCGCCGAAGCGCGCCAGCGCCGTGACGTCGAACCGGGCGCGGATGAAGGCGCCCTCGATCGAGTGAGCGTACCCCGCGAGGTCGTTCTCGAGCCGGCGGCCGTTGAGCCAGACGTCGGCCTTCCAGTTGATCGCGTCGAAGTCGAGATAGACCCGCCGCCCCCGTTGCGCCTCCGGGATCTCGAACGAGTTTCGGTACCAGAAATCGGCGGTGAAGAAGATGTCGGAGGCCTGGAACTGCCAGTCGTCGTAATAGGGGTCGGGGACCGCGCCGGCACGGAGCCAGGAGACGAAGGCGGTGCCGGGCACCGTGGCCGGGAGCCAGCCGGAATCGTCGTACCCTGCCGCGCTGAGGGTCGCGCCGTCGGCTTTCACCAGCGATGCGCGCTCGATCCTCCAGTTGCCGCCCGTCAGCCGCTGCGTCCCGTCCTCCTCCGGGGCGGGCTGCGGCGGGAGGCGGTAAGGCGGGCCGCTTTCCCCCCCGACCTCGATCTCGCGGATCCGGTAGTCGCCGCCCGAGGAGGTCCGGCAGAGGACGCGCAGGTAGCGGGCACGCGCATCGATCTCCGTCGCCACCGCGCCGCCGGCCCGGCCCCGGGCGCCCGCAACCGTTTGCCAGGCGCGGGCGTCCTGCGACACCTGGAGGTCGTATTCGACCGCGTAGCTCGAACCCCAGTACACCGTGACCTTCCCGATCCGGGCGCCGGCCCCGAGATCGAGATGGACCCACTCCTCCCCCCCGCCGGCGCTGATCCACTCGCTCTCGACCCGTCCCGGGACCATCTGCCCGTAGGTGGGGTTGGAAGCGGAGGTGCCGCCCGTGTCGATGACCTCGTCCGAGAGGGTTCCGAGGACGCCGTCGGCGACCAGCTGCGCGGTGTTGTCGACGTTGGCGGCGCTCGAATGCCAGGCGGCGCGGCGCAGGGCGATGTTGTCCTTCTCCGCCGCCGCAGCCGGAAGGGACGAAAACAGGGCCACGCCGAGCACCGGCGCCAGCAGCGATAAGGATTTTGGTCTTTTCATGACCCGCATTGTACTATGGAGGGCAACGATCGACAGGACATTTCCCACGCCGGAAGGAGGAAGGCCATGGCCGAAAAGAAAGTGGTGCGCGTCGCCCGGGGCGAGCGGACGGTGGACGGGGCGGGGGTGCGCCTGGTGCGCGTGCTGGGGCGGGACACCGTGGAGGATTTCGACCCCTTTCTGATGCTCGATTCCTTCGACAGCACGAACCCGGATGACTACGTCCGGGGGTTCCCGATGCACCCGCACCGGGGGATCGAAACCGTCACCTACCTGGTCCGGGGGGAGATCGTCCACAAGGACAGCCTGGGTAACGGCGGGGTGATCACCGACGGGGGGACACAGTGGATGACGGCGGGCTCGGGCATCCTGCACGAGGAGATGCCGCAACCCTCGGGCCGCATGCTGGGGCTGCAGCTCTGGCTCAACCTCCCCGCGCGGGAGAAGATGACGGAGCCGAAATACTTCGATATCCGCCGGGAGGACACCCTCGAGATCGCCCGGGAGGACTACCGCCTGCGCGTCATCTCCGGCGAGTGGGAAGGGGCGGCGGGCCGCACTCCCCACCACCTCCAGGCGACGGTGATGGAGTTTCAGCTGAAGGAGGGGAAGACCCTGGCCCTCCCGACCAGTCCGGAGCAAAACAGCTTCCTGTTCCTGCTCGAGGGGGACGCTCTCGTGGCGGGAACGCGCTACGCCGAAAAATCGGCCCTCCTCTTCGGGGAAGGGGACACGATCGTGGTCTCGGCCGCGGAGCGGCCGCTCCGCTTCATGTTCCTGGAGGGGCCGCGCCTGCGGGAGCCGGTCGCCTGGGGCGGCCCGATCGTGATGAACACGAAACAGGAGCTCGAGCAGGCATTCGCCGACCTGCGCACGGGCAACTTCATCCGTTAGAAAGACACAACCGACCGGAGGTACATCCATGAGACCTTTCATCAGAGCGCTGACGCTTTTGCTGACGGCCGCCCTGCCCGCCTCCGCCGTGGCGGCGGCCGACACCACCGTCGTCGTGCGGGCCGACCATCCGGGCCCCGTCATCGACAAGAATGTCTACGCCCAGTTCTCGGAGCACCTGGGAAGCGGCATCTACGGCGGCGTCTTTGTCGGCGAGGACTCCCCGATCCCGAACACCCGGGGGTTGCGCGACGACGTCATCGCCGCCCTCCGGGAGCTTCGGGTCCCGATGGTGCGCTGGCCCGGCGGCTGCTTCGCCGACGAATACCACTGGCGCGACGGGATCGGCCCGCGGGAGCGGCGCGCGGTCCGCATCAACACCAACTGGGGCGGGGTCCCCGAGGACAACGCCTTCGGCACCCACGAGTTTTTCGATTTCGTCGAGCTGATCGGCGCCGACGCCTACGTGAACGCCAACGTCGGGACCGGCACCCCCCGGGAAGCGGCCGAGTGGCTGGAGTACATGACGGGGGACCAGGACACGACCCTGGTGCGGGAACGGAAGGCCAACGGCCGGGAACGGCCCTGGAAGGTTTCCATCTACGCCCTGGGGAACGAGACCTGGGGCTGCGGCGGGAACATGCGCCCCGAGTACTACGCCGACCTCTACAACCAGTACGCCACCTTCATGAAGACGCGCCCCGGGGCGATGCCGGAGCTTCTGGCGTCGGGCGACCACGACGGCGAGACGGTCTTCACCGAAACCCTGATGAAGAACGTGCGGGGCCGGATGGACGCGATCTCGCTCCATTACTACACCATCCTGGGACCACGCTGGGAGGACAAGGACACGGCCACCGGCTTCGACGAGGAGGGATGGATCCGGACCCTTGCCAACACCCTCCGGATCGACGGCTTCATCGCCCGGCAGGACGCGCTCCTGTCGGAGCTCGAAAAAGCGCGCTCCGGCGGCCGGCCGCGCGTGAAGACCGGGCTGTATGTCGACGAGTGGGGGACCTGGTACCGGCCCCAGCCGGGCTCCAACCCCGGGTTTCTCGTCCAGCAGAACACCCTGCGGGACGCCCTCGTGGCCGCGGCGAACTTCAACATCTTCCACAAGTACGCCGACCGGGTCCGGATGACGGCCATCGCCCAGACCGTCAACGTGCTGCAGGCGATGATCCTCACCGACGGACCCGCGATGGTCCGGACCCCGACCTATCACGCCTTCCACATGTACCGTCCGTTCCAGGACGCCGTCTCCCTCCCGGCCGAGGTAGAGACGGGCACCTACAGCCACGACCGCTGGTCCGTTCCCCGGGTCACCGCCTCGGCCGCGCGGGCGAAGGACGGATCGCTCGTGATCGGCCTGGTGAACCTCGATCCTCACGCCGCCAGCGGAGTCTCGGTGGAAATCGAGGGCGCGCCGGTCTCGGCGGTCACGGGCAGAGTCCTGACGGCGGAGGCCATGGATGCGCACAACACTTTCGAAAACCCGGAAACGCTCCACCCCGTCCCCTTTACGGGGGCGAAGCTGGAAGGGGGCCGGCTCGACCTGCGCCTGCCGGCGAAATCGGTCGTGGTCCTCGAGCTGCGCTAGCCCGGATTTTCAACCGCTATTCAAGGAGAAAACCATGTTGAGCTATGTGGCAAAAATATTCTGCGCGGCGGCCGCAGGCGCACTCCTCCTGGCTGCGCCGACCCGGGCTGCGTCCTGCGAGAGTCTCGCCTCGCTTTCGCTGCCGGACGGGAAAATCACCTCGGCCTCCCTGGTCGCGGCGGGCGCCTTCACCCCGCCCGGGGGCGGGGGGATGCTCGCGGGGGGGCCGGGAGGTACGGCCGCGTTCAAAGCCGCACCCGCCTTCTGCCGGGTGACCGCCACGCTCACGCCCACGACCGATTCCGACATCAGGATCGAGATCTGGATGCCGGCCGAGAAGTGGAACGGCAAGCTGGTCGGGATCGGCAACGGGGTGTGGGCCGGCAGCATCAGCTATTCCGCGCTGGCCGAACCCCTGGCGGAAGGCTACGCCACCGTGGCGACGGACACCGGCCATGTCGGCAGCGGCATGGACGCCCGTTTCGCCGTCGGCCACCCGGAGAAGCTGATCGATTTCGGCTACCGGGCGGTGCACGAAATGACGGTGAAGGCGAAGATCCTCATCGCCGCCTATTACGGGCGCAAGGAGCAGAGGTCGCTCTGGGTCAGCTGCTCCACGGGGGGCCGGCAGGGGCTCATGGAGGGGTACCGATACCCCGAGGATTACGACGGCATCTCCGCGATGGCGCCGGCCAACCCCATGGTGGGCCTGATGCTGAGCACGCTCTGGACCGGCTACGCCACGATGAGCGAGGAACCACGCGCCCTCCCGGCGCCCAAACTGATGGCGGTCAACCAGGCCTTTCTGAATCAATGCGACCCCGAGGACGGGCTCAGGGACGGGATCGCGGCCGACCCCGAGGGATGCGGCTTCGATCCCGCCCGGCTCCAGTGCCGCGACGGCGGCAAGGCCGACTGCCTGACCGCGCCGCAGGTCGAGGCGCTCCGTGACATCTACGCCGGGGTGAAAAACCCGCGCACAGGGGAGCTGGTCTTCGCCGGCTTCCCCCCGGGGAGCGAGCAGCAGCTGATGGCACTGGTCAGCGGCAAAGAACCGTTCCCGGTGGCCACCTCCTACTTCCGCGACATTGTGTTCAAGGATCCGAAGTGGGACTTCCGCTCCTTCGACTACGACCGGGACCTGGCCGAATCGTTCCGGGCCGGGAGCGACATCCTGGACGTCCCGGCCGACGGACTCCGGCGGTTCTTCGAGCGGGGGGGGAAGCTCCTCCTCTCGCACGGCTGGGCGGACGGCCTGATCCCGGCGGGGAACACCATCGACTTCTACAAATCGATGACGGAGAAGATGGACCCTGAAGAGGCGGCCGGATCGGTCCGCCTCTTCATGATCCCCGGTGCCGGCCACTGCGGCGGCGGCGACGCCCCCGCCGTCACCGACATGCTCTCGGTGATCGACCGCTGGGTGGAAACGGGCGAGGCACCCGAAGGCATCCGGGCAAGCACCGGCCCGGGTCAGAAGCCGCGCTCGCGCCCCCTCTGCCCCTACCCGCAGACGGCGGCGTATAAAGGCTCGGGCGACCTCGACGACGCGTCCAGCTTCGAGTGCAGGGCTGAGTAGACCTCGAGAGTTGCATTTTTGCAGCGATTGGACCCCGGTAAAGTAGCCTCCGTGCTACCCTACCGGGATCCCCCTCCCCCGCCTGCAAGCCCTATCTGATTCCATATCCACATCTTGCCCCGACCGGATCGGCGGCGTCGCCTCTGGCCCGCCATTTGCTCTATAGAGGGTGGCACAAAGGACGGGGTACGACGATGAAAACAGCCTTCTCGGCCTGGGACAACCGGATCGCGCCGGTTTTCGACACCGCCCGCCAGCTTCACATCATCGATGTCGGGGATGTCGGGGATGTCGGGGCGGGACGGATATTGCGCGAAACGCGCGCGACCCTGCCGGAGGATTTTCCGGCACACAAGGCGCTGCGGCTGGTGGAGCTGGGAATAGGCACCCTGGTATGCGGCGCCATCACCCGGACCCTGCAGGCCATCGTAGCCGGTTACGGCATCGAGGTTATTCCCTTCGTGGCGGGGGACCTGGACCAGGTCGTCGCGGCCTGGATGGGAAACACCCTGGGGCACGATACCTTTGCCATGCCCGGTTGCCGCGGGCGGAGGGAAGGCTGGCGCCGCAGGGGAATGCACAACGAGTGTCAGGAGGTAAACACAATGATGGAACCAGGAGGAGCAGGAGGCGGCGGCGGTGCGGGCCGTGGGGGCGGTGCGGGCCGTGGGGGCGGTGCGGGCCGTGGGGGCGGCGCTGGCCGTGGCGGCGGCGCTGGCCGCGGTGGCGGTGCGGGCCGCGGTGGCGGTGCGGGCCGCGGTGGCGGCGCGGGCCGCATGGGCGGCCCCTTCGCCGCCGGTCCGGAAGGTGATTGCGTCTGCCCGCAGTGCGGCGCGACGCTGCCGCACCAGCGCGGGATCCCCTGCAGCGAGCACAAATGCCCGAGGTGCGGGGCTTTCATGACAAGAGAGTAGACAAAAGGAAAGGAGGCATGACCATGCCAGGAGGAGATCGAACAGGACCGATGGGAATGGGATCCATGACTGGACGCGCGGCCGGCTATTGCGCCGGGTTCGGGGCGCCGGGATATGCGCAGCCCGGGCCGGGCCGCGGCTTCGGTTACGGCCGGGGCCGCGGGTTCGGAGGCGGCGGCCGCGGCTGGCGCAACATGTATTACGCCACCGGGCGGCCGGGATGGAGCCGTTTCGGCCGGGGGGCCGTCCCATACGGATACCCCCCTTACCGGACACCCGACCCGGGAACGGAGACCGAGGCGCTCAGGAACCAGGCCGAGATGCTCAAGACGGAACTCGACGCCATCGAGAAGCGTCTTTCCGAAATCGAGGCCGCGGCCGAAACGGCACGGGATTAGCCCGGGACGGGCCGGCTTCGCTCCGGCCCGATTTGACGCAGGGGCGGGAAACGGGTGGTCTTCTACGGCGTAACCGGCGCGGGGCCCGCCGCCCTTCACGGCCACCTGCGCTATTGCCCCTGTTCCAAACAGCCGCGCGCCACATGGAAGGGGGACGACCCTGGCCGCATTTTTTGTTTTTTATAAACGACATGGCTATGGTATAAGTGCCGCCCGTAACCGGGAACGCCGTTCCCGATCCATTACAGAGGCCTTTGCCCTATGCCTATGCTTCGATCACTTCGACGCCCGCTGACCCTCCTTCTCCTCCTCGCCCCCCTCTTCTGGGCTTCCCCGTCGGGAGCGCAGACGAAACAGCTGCGCGCCTGGCTCGACGACCTGGCTTTCCTCGCGAGCGAAGCGCTCGGCCCCGAAGAGCGGCGGGCCGGGACCGAGGCGATAGTCTCGGCCGTCCGGCGCTGGATCGACCTTTACCCGGGCGGGGGCGTGGCCGCGCCCGAGGTCCCGGCGCGGCCCTGGAACGACGAGGTGACAAGGAGCGTCATCACCCGGCTCGGCGAGACCGTGCAGAAGCTGCTGGAGCGCAGCCCGGGGCGCCCCTTCGAACTGGGCACGCTCGAGATCAGCGTCACGGCGGAGACTTCGCCCCTCTCCCCCGTGGTCTCCACCCTCGACCACGAAGAGATCCGGCGCCTGTACGCCGTCGATCTCGCCGAGGCGGTCCCCCACCTCCCCGGGATCGGCGTGGACCACAACTCCTCGAGCGGCCGCGCGGGCCTCATGATCCGCGGCTTCGACACGCGCCAGGTGGGTCTCTACCTCGACGGCATCCCGCTCTACGTCCCCTACGACGGCTTCGTCGACGTCAGCCGGTTTCTCTCGAGCGACCTCGCCGCCATCGAGGTCGCCAAAGGATACTCCTCCCCCCTGCTGGGGCCGAACGGGTTGGGGGGCTCGGTGAACCTGGTGACGCGCCGGCCGGAAAAGGAGCTGGACGTGGACGCCGCACTCGGGACCGGCTCGGGCGACCGTCTGGAATCGTGGCTCCACCTGGGCACCGCCTGGCGCCGCTTCTTCCTCCAGGGGGGGGTGGACCGGGTCCAGACGGACTCCTTCCCGCTCTCGGGCGGGTATGAACCCACGCCGATGCAGCCGGACCACGAACGGATCAACTCCGACCGAGCCGACACCCGATTCAACGGGCGGCTGGGCTGGACGCCGCGGGACGGGGACCAGTACGTGCTCTCCTACGTCCGCCAGGAGTCGGACTACGGGGTCCCCCCTTATTCCGGCACCGACACCCGCAACAACAAGCCGAAATTCTGGCGCTGGCCCGACTGGAAGCGGGAGATGGCTTACTTCACCTCCCGGACCACCCTGGGGAACACCGGCGACCTGAAGCTCCGGGTCTTCTACGACCGTTACCGCAACGCCATGACGGGCTTCACCGACGCGACCTATTCCGGGCTTTCGAGCGTCGCGCCCCTGGATGACCACTCGCTCGGGACCTCGGCGGAGTTTTCCACCCGGCGCTTTTCCCGGAACGCCCTGGGGATTTCCTTTTTTCTGAAGGACGACATCCACGAGGAAAGCTCCATCTCCTACTCCGGGGAGTCGCCCCTCGGCCAGCCCTGGAGACGGCAGCACGACAGGATGATGTCGATCGGGGTCCAGGACGTCGTCACTCTTTCCTCCCGGCTGAAGGGGACGGTCGGGTTCAGCGCCGATTACCTCGATGCCGTGGACGCCGAGGACCTGCTGACGACGGTGACGGGCTCCGGGAGCGAGCGCGCGACCGTCTACACGATCGCCCCTTTCGATTGCCCGGGCTCCGATTGCCTGGCCCGGACCTGGGGCCTCAACCCGCTCGCCTCGCTTTCCTACGCCGTGTCGGAATCGGGCTCCCTGTTTTTCTCCTTTGCGCGCAAGAGCCACTTCCCGACCCTCAAGGACCGCTACTCCTACCGCTACGGCCGGGCGATCCCCAACCCGTCCCTCCAGCCGGAGCACGCGCGCAACTGGAATTTGGGGTACGCGCACGCCCTCGGACGCGGCACCATGCTGCAGGCGGACCTGTTCCGAAGCGACGTCGGCGACGCCATCCAGAACGCGCTCGTTCCGGAAGAGTTCGAGGGGCAGTGCCCGTCCCTGGCGGGCGGGATGTGCCAGCAGGCGGTCAATGTCGGCACGGAAACCCACCAGGGGGTGGAATTCACCCTGCGCAGCGCCCCCGTCCCCCGGCTCGCCATCAACGCGAACTACAGCTATTTGAACTGGACCCTCTCGGGCCCCTCGAATATGCTGGGGGTGCACCCGGTGCGCGCGCCGCGCCACAAGGTCGTCGGGACGGCCGATTACGGCCTGGCGCGGGACATTCACCTGATGGCCGCGGCGCGCTACGAAAGCGGCACCGTGACGACGAACGATTCCGGGGCCATCGTCCCCGCCTCCCGGTTCGCCACCGTCGATGTGGGGGTGATCGTCCCGCTCGGGCGGGGCGCGCGCCTCACGGGAGGGGTCAAGAATCTCCTGGACCGGAATTATCACTACCAGGAGGGCTTTCCCGAACCGGGCCGCAACTGGCACCTGAGCCTGCGCTGGCTCCATTAGCCGCGCCGGGCGTCTATCGCGTTCGAGGATTCATCATGCATCGGGTCATGACAAAACTCCTTCCTGCTTTTCTCGGGCTCCTGGCGGGCTTCGGCGTGGGGGAGGCCACCGCCGCCGAAAGCCTGCTGGTCTACGCGGGGGCCGCCTCCAAGCCCCCCACCGAGGAGGCGGCGCGCCTGTACACGGAAAAAACCGGCGTCAAGATCGAACTGGTGTTCGGTGGTTCCGGGTCGGTCCTCTCGCAGATGAAGCTGGCCCGCCAGGGGGACATCTATTTTCCGGGATCGTCCGATTACATGGAAAAAGCCAAGCGCGGCGGGGACGTCTACGCGGATACGGAAAGAATCCTCGTCTACCTGGTTTCGGCCATCAACGTGCCCAGGGGCAATCCGCACGGGATCCGCACCCTGAAGGACCTGACCCGGCCCGGCCTGCGCGTCGCCATCGCCAACCCCGAAACGGTCTGCGTCGGGACCTACGCCGTGGAGATCGTCGAAAAGTCCTTCGGCGCCGCGGAAAAGGCGGCCTTCCGGCGCAATCTCGTCAATTACACCGAATCGTGCGAACGGACGGCGACCGCGATTTCCCTGAAGATGGCGGACGCCGTGATCGGATGGAGCGTGTTCGAGCACTGGGACCCGGCCCGCATCGAGACGGTCCGGATCCCTGCGGCCCAGGTGCCCCGGATCGGTTACATCCCGGTGGCGGTATCCCGGTTCACCCGGGACAGGAAAGCGGCGCAGGCGTTCATCGATTTCCTGGCGGGTCCCGAGGGGCGCAGGATTTTCGCCCGCCACAAATATTTCGCGACGCCCCGGGAGGCCATGGACTGGCTGGGCGCCGAAAAGCCGGTGGGAGGCGAGTATGCCCTGCCCGCCGGGTGGGTCGGGAAATAGGACGATGGGAAGCCGCCCATGAATCTTCGCCGCACCACCATTGCCGCCGCCCTCGCGGTCCTGGGGCTTTACGGCGGGCTCATCCTCTCCCTCGCCTGGTTCCTGGACCCCTCCACCCTGCGCGAAACGCTGGGCTCGGCCCGGACCCTGTTCTCCATCCGCCTCTCCCTCGTCGCGGCCTCCCTTGCCGCCCTCCTGGCGATCCTGCTGGCGGTGCCGGCGGCCTACGGACTGTCGCGCTACCGGTTCCGCTTCCGGGAGCTGGTCGACACCGTCCTGGAGTTTCCCATCATCGTGTCTCCCGCGGCGCTGGGCGCGATCCTGTTGATCTTCTTCAACAACCCGGTCGGGGAATGGGTCCAGGATTACGGGGTCCGGTTCGTCTTCACCTTCCTGGGCATCATCCTGGCGCAGTTCGTGACGGTCCTCGGGGTGGCGGTGCGCCTGCTGAAAACATCCTTCGACGAGGTCCCCGTCGAACTGGAAACGGTCGCCCGCTCCCTTGGCGCGACGCCGCGCCACGCCTTTTTCACCGTCACCCTGCCTCTGGCCCGCCGCGGGCTCCTGGCCGCCTTCATCCTGTCGTGGGCCAAGGCGCTCGGCGAATTCGGGGCGACGATCATGGTGGCCGGGACCATGGCAATGCGCACGGAAACCCTCCCCATCGCGATTTTCATGCGTCTGGCGGGCGCCGACATCGAGGGAACGGTGGCGCTGATCCTCGTGCTGGTGCTGACGGGGCTTGCGGCGCTGTCCCTCTCCCGCTGGCTGCTGGGAAAGGTGGCGCATGCTTAAGGTGAACGCTCTCAGCGCGGCGGCGGGGGAGTTCCGGCTGCGGGGCATCGACCTGGAGGTGGCGCAAGGGGAATGCCACGCGGTGCTCGGCCCCTCCGGTTCCGGAAAATCCACGCTGCTCAACGCCCTGCTCGGCATCCTGCCGCCGCTGGGGGGATCCATCCGGCTCGACGGGGAAGAGATCACGAACCGGCCGATGGAAGAGCGGGGCCTGGGCTACCTGCCGCAGTCGATCGGGCTCTTCCCCCACCTGACCGTGCGCGAAAACATCCGTTACAGCCCCCGCGCGCGCGGCCTCAGTCCGGGCTCATACCAGCCCCTCGTCGATATGCTGGTCGAGGCCACGGGCATCGGCGAGCTGCTGGGACGCCTCCCCCAGACCCTCTCCGGGGGCGAAAGGCAGCGTGTCGGGCTGGTGCGGGCGCTGGCCAGCCGCCCGCGCCTGGTCCTGCTCGACGAACCCTTCGCTTCGCTGAACGAATCGCTCCGGCAGGAGATCTGGCGGCTGTTGCGGGAGCTGCAGCGCCGGCAGCGGCTGACGGTCCTGCTCGTCACCCACAACCTGATGGAGGCCTATTTCCTGGCCGGCAGGATCAGCATCCTCATGGACGGACGCATCCGGCAGACGGGCGACAGGGCGTCGGTGTACCGCCGGCCGGCCACGGAATCGATCGCGCGCTTCCTGGGGATCAACAACCTCTGGGAAGGGGTCGTGAAGGGGCGGCAGGGGGATTGGCTGACGGTGGAATGCCCGGCCGCCGGAATTTTGGCGTCGCTTCCTGCGGGGGAGGAGGACCCGACGCCCCGGACCCGCGTCATGGTCGGCATCCTCCCGGAACATGTGGCCTTTCGCGATGCCGCGCATCCGCCCAGGCCGGACGAACACGTGCTGACGGGACGGATCCATCTCCTCGACCTGGGCCCGAGGTCCGTCGTTCAGTTTCAGCCCGACGGGGCGGACCTCGTTCTCGAATTCCACGCCGGCCGCCGGATGGTCGAGCACTTCGACCTGAGGGACGGCCAGACCGGAGTCATGGTCGGCCTGCCCCGGAGCGCCCTGTTCTGGATGAACAAAGAGTGATCCCGCGGCTCAGGGCGGGGTGACGCCGCGCTCCCGGAGGAGTTCGAGGCTCTGCTCCCGGAGCTTGAACTTCTGGATCTTGCCGCTGCCCGTGAGCGGGAAGCGGTCGACGAAGAAGATGTACCGGGGGATCTTGTGGCGGGCGATCCGGCCGCGGCAGAATTCCTGGACCGCGACCTCGTCCAGTTCCGCCCCCTCCTTGAGGATGATGAAGGCGCCGACCTCCTCGCCGTACTTCTCCGAGGCCACCCCCACCACCTGCACGTCCTTGATCCCCTCCAGGTGGTAGAGGTATTCCTCGACCTCCCGGGGATAGATGTTCTCCCCCCCGCGGATGATCATGTCCTTGATCCGCCCGGTGATCCGGTAGTTGCCGTCCGCGTCCCGGTACCCGAGGTCGCCCGAGTGGAGGAAGCCGCTGGCGTCGACCGCCTCGGCCGTCGCCTCGGGGTTCTTGTAGTACCCCTTCATGACCAGGTAACCGCGGCAGCAGATCTCCCCCTGCTCCCCGTCCGCGCAGATCTTCCGGGTCTTGGGGTCGATGACGGCCACCTCGGTGTGCTCGTAAGGGCGGCCCACCGTCTGGCAGCGCCATTCGAAGGGGTCGTCGATGCGGGTCTGCGTCATCCCCGGCGACGACTCGGTCAGGCCGTACACGCTGGTGATCCGCATGAACATCCTGTCGCTCACCCGGCGCATCAGTTCCACCGGGCAGAGGGCCCCGGCCATGATCCCGGTCCGGAGGCTGGACATGTCGAACATCGGGAACATCGGGTGGTTGAGCTCCTCGATGAACATGGTGGGGACGCCGTAGAGGGCGGTGCAGCGCTCCTTGTGGATCGAGGCCAGGACCACCAGCGCGTCGAACCGCTCCACCATCACCTGGGTGCAGCCGTGCGTCAGGCAGTTCGTGGTGGCCAGGGTCACGCCGAAGCAGTGAAAGAGCGGGACGCAGACGCAGAGCTTGTCCTCGGCCGTGAACTGCATGTGTTCGCCCGTCATGTACCCGTTGTTGGCCAGGTTGTAGTGCGACAGCATCACCCCCTTGGGAAACCCGGTGGTGCCGGAGGTGTACTGCATCATCATGACGTCGTCGGGGCGCACCGTCCGCTTGATCTCCTCGAGCGCCCGCGGGTCCATGTTGGCCCCGAGCAGCTGCAGCTCGGCGCTGTTGTACATCCCGCGGTACTTCTCCTGCCCGATGAAGACCACGTTTTTCATCACCGGGAACCGCTCGCTCCGCAGCCGGCCCCGCATGCATTCCTTCAGTTCGGGCAGCATCTCGTAGACCATGTCCACGTAGCTCGACTCCCAGGTCCCCTCGGTGATGAGAAGGGTGTGCATGTCCGAATGTTTCACCTGGTACTCGAGCTCGTGCTGCTTGTGGTTGGTGTTGACCGTAACGTAGACCGCGCCCAGCTTGGCGCAGGCGTACATGTACGTCAGCCATTCGGGCACGTTCTGCGCCCAGATGCCGACGTGGTCCCCCTTCCGCACCCCGATGGCGAGCAGGCCGAGGGCGGCCTCGTCCACCCGCCGGTTGAACTGCCGCCAGGTGAAGCGCAGGTCGCGGTCGGAATAGACGATATACTCCCGGTCGGGAGTCGTTTCCGCCCAGTACTCCAGCCATTCCCCCAGGGTTCGGTCGAAGAGTTGCATAAGTCCTTCTGCCTAGAATGGAGTGTAGACGACGGCCAGGATCCTGGCCCGGGAACCGCCGGCGGCGTGCACGTTGTGCTCCACGATGGAGTCGTAGTAGATGCTCTCCCCTTCGCGCACGACGTACTTTTCCTTCCCGTAATAGATCTCGATCACCCCGTCCAGGACGTAGAGGAACTCCTCCCCCTCGTGGGTGGACAGGGGGTACCCGCAGTCGGACTCGGACTCGATGTCGATGAGGAACGGCTCCATGTGCCGGCCCGCCTTGGACTGCGCCAGGGAGAAGAACTTCAGGTTGTTGTGCGAGCAGGCGGTCTCGGAGGAGAAGCTGATGCTCTCGGGGCGGTCCTCCCTGCGGCTGAGGACGGGCCCCAGGCCGTCGCTGTCGTCGAGGAAGGTGCCCAGCCGCACCCCCAGCGCGCGGGCGATCCTGACCAGCGGGGCCAGCGAAGGGAGGTTCCGGTCCCCCTCGATGCGCTCCAGCTGCGCGGGCGTCAGGCCCGCGCGTTCGGCCGCCTGTTCGGCCGTGATGTTCTTCGACTCTCGTATGGAACGGATCCTCGATCCGACGGTGATGGTATGGGCCATGATCCTTCCCGGGCTTTGGTATCTCTCCAGTAAACAAACCAAAGTGGGAATCATAATATGTTTCCCCGGCGGAATCATGGCTTATTTTCCCCCTTTCCCCGTCCGGCCGGCGGCCGGCCTGGACGCTTGCGGGGACCGCGGTGCGGGGCCATAATGGGGAAAACATTTACGGGCGGAACGCGCCGCGGAAAGGAAGGAAGGATGGAACCGGTCAGGATAATGCCCTGCCTCGACATGAAGGACGGTCGGGTGGTCAAGGGGGTCCATTTCGTCGGGCTCAGGGAGGCGGGCGACCCGGTGGAGAACGCGCGCTATTACCAGCTGGAGGGGGCGGACGAACTGGCCATGCTCGACATCGCGGCCACGCTGGAGAACCGCAAGACCCGCCTGGAGTGGGTGAGGAGCGTAGCTTCCGTCATCTCGATCCCGCTCACGGTCGGCGGCGGCATCGGCTCGCTCGAGGATATCACGATGACGCTCGATGCCGGCGCGGCGAAGGTGTCCATGAACAGCGCCGCGGTCCGGGACCCCTCCCTGGTCGAAACGGCTGCGCGCACCTTCGGCTCCGACCGCGTCACCGTGGCCGTGGACGCGCGCCGCAACGCCGCGATGCCGTCGGGGTTCGAGCTGGTGGTGGCCGGGGGGACGAAACCCACCGGGAAGGACGCCGTCGCCTGGGCGCGCGAGTGCGAACGCCTGGGGGCCGGCATCCTCCTCCCGACCAGCATGGACGGCGACGGCACCCTGGCCGGCTACGACCTGGAATTCACCCGCGCGATCGCCGACGCCGTGACCGTTCCCGTGGTCGCCTCGGGCGGGGCCGGGACGCTCGAGCACTTCCACGAAGGGGTGACGCGGGGTGGGGCCCGCATCCTGCTGGCGGCCTCCGTGTTCCACTATCGGACCTTCCGTATCTGCGAGGTGAAGGAGTACCTGCGCAAGTGCGGGATCCCCGTCCTCGGGGACTCCGCCTCCGCCCCGGCCGGACCGGGGGGGGCCTTATGAAGGCGGGCCTGCCCGCAACGCTCCTCCTCCTGCTCGCGCTCGCGGGGGCGGCCCCGCGCGGGGCCGCATCGGAAGAGGACCGGGAATGGCTCGTCCTGGTCTATGTCAGCGCCCTCAACGACCGCGGGCTGGACGGGTCGGCGCATGCATTGATCCAGGCCCTCGAAAAAGGGGCTCCCGGCGACCGGGCGGCGGTGGTCGTCCGCCACGGCATCCTGGAGAAGGGGGCGGGCGGGGCCCTGCGGTTTCCCCGGACCCTGACAACGGTACTCCTGCGGAACGACCCGGGCGGGCAGGCCGGCACTCCCCCCGCGCTCGACTCGTCCCCCATCCAGGACATGGCCGGGGAGAGCGCGCTCTACACCTTCGCGCGCCGCACCATCGCTACCCGGCCGAAAAGATCGCCCTGCTCTATTTCGGGAGGGGCGAGGGATTCGGGGGGCTGGGGCGCGACGACCTGAGCGGGCACGCCATGAGCGTCCCCGATTTCGCCCGGACCCTGGCCCGGGTCCGCGCCGCGACGGGGAAAAAAATCGATCTCCTGGTCGTGGACGCCGACTTCATGCAGACGGCCGAGGCGGTCCACGAATGGCGCGCCGGGGCGGACATCGTCGTGGGGACCCCCGGGGCAAGCCCCCGGCTCGGCTACCTGTACGTACTGGCGATCGGGGACCTGGCGGCGGATCCTTCCATGGGTCCCGGGGAACTGGCGAGCGCCTTCGTCTACTACGCGGAGAACCGCGTCACGTCGGCGGTGAAGACGGAAGGGATCCCCGGCTTCATCGAGCGGCTCGACCGGTGGGTGACGGCCGTGACCGGGGACCCGGAGGCCATGAAAGAGGCCCGGGAGGCCGTGGGGCGGACCTACGCTTATGACGCCAACGGCTGCCGCGACCTCTACGAGTTCGTCGGCCGGGTCGGCGGGGCCCTGCCGGAAGGGCACCCCGCCCGCACCGCGGGGCTCGAGCTTCAGGGTTACCTGGAGCGGGAACTCCTCCCCTCCCGCAGCCGGAACTTCCCGGAGCGGGCCGAGGGGGACCCGGGCGCGGGCGCGGAATACGAGCGCGCGGCCGGGCTGGGGATCTACCTGCCGGAGCGGATCTACGACTCTGCCCGGTACGAGTCGCTCGCGTTCGCCTCCGGGTCGAAATGGCGCGATTTTCTCATGGCCCTGCTCCGCTAGATAGCGTCGAAGAAGGGGGGGAGTTCCTTCACCGCGCCGTCGGGGCCGATGGCGACGATGTCCACCTCCCCCTTGACCAAGGGCTCGGTCTCCCCCCGGCGCCGGACCTGCTGCCTGAAGGTGAGCCGGTACTCGCTCATGCGCTCGACCGAGGTGACCACCTCGATCATGTCCCCGAGCAGGGCGGGGCGGCGGTATTGGACCCGGATCTCGTAGATCACGAGCCGGCAGTCGGGGTCGGCGGCCCGGGCCATCGGGACGCCGAGGGCTTCCAGCAGTTCGCTCCGGCCGCGTTCGAAAAAGCGCAGGTAATTGGCGTAATAGACGATCCCCTGGGCGTCGACGTCCTCCATATAGACACGGAACGGCTGCACCTGTTCTTTCGTCGGCATGAGCGGGATTGTACCCGATTTTCCCCGTGGGCCAAGCGGAAATGGCATCACCGGCCGGCGCCTGCTACTATTCCAGATTTGGCCCGGTGAGACATTGAGAACCCCCACGACCCAAGGCGCCGAGACACCCTCCCCCCCCGGCGGGGGCCTGCGGCCGCTGTATGCCGCGGAAACGGCCAACGCCGTCGCGGCCGTCCTGCTCGTCTCGGGCCTCTCCTTCTACACCCATCACCGCTTCGGCTGGGACGCCCGGGAGAATTTCACCGTCGCCGCCTGCCAGGGGGCGTTCTACACCCTGGGGGCCCTGGCCGCCCGAGGGATTTCGCTCCGCTGGGGGCGGCGGCGGTCCCTGCCCGCCCTGTACGCCCTCATGACGGCGTGCGCCGTCGCGGTGGGGGCCGCCGCCTCGGGCGGCCGCGCCGTGACGGCCGCCGTCCTCGCGGTCCTGGAAACGGGCCTGGTGGCCGCCTCCTGGCCGATGCTGCAGAGCCTGGTGTCCGCCGCCGGCGCTCCCGACCGCCTGTCGCGCCGCCTCGGGGGGTACAACATCCTCTGGTCCACGACGGGGGCCGCCGCCTTCGCCGCGAGCGGCGCCGTGATCCAGCACGCCCCCGCCTGGGCCTACTTCGGCATCATCGCCGCCGGGCACCTGGCCGCGGGCCTCATCATCCTCCGCTTCCGCCCCCCCGCGGCGCCTCCGCCGGCCGCCCCCCCGGAATCGACGACGCGCAGCGCGGAGACCCCCTCCGACGGCGCGCGCCTGCGCCTGGCCCTGTGGCTGTCGCGGATCGCGCTCCCCTCCACCTATGTCATCGTCTTCACCCTCGCTCCCGCGCTCCCCTCGCTCGAGGCCATCGCGCGGCTCACCCCGACGGAGGCCACACTGGCGGGCGGCGTCTGGCTCGTCGCCCGGGCCGCCGCCTTCGCCGTCACCGGGGGGACGACCTTCTGGCACCGGCGGCCGGGGCTGCTGCTCGCCGCGAGCGTCGCCATGCTCCTCGGCTTCGTCGGCACCGTCGCCGGGGGCGGCCTGACCGGGGCCGGGCTCGGGCCGGCGCTCGCGGCGATGGTCGCGGCCCAGGCGGTGCTCGGCTTCTCCATCGGGACCATCTACGCCGCGAGCCTCTACTTCGGGATGGCCTCGAGCGGCGGCAGCACCCGGCACGGCGGCTATCACGAGGCCCTCATCGGGCTGGGGCAGGTTTTGGGGCCGCTCCTCGGCGCTTCCCTGCAGTGGGCCCGCCCGGGCACCCTCTGGCCCGCGGTCGCCGCCGTCTCCGCGCTGGTTTCGGTCTCCGTCCTGCTGGAGGCGGCGGTCGCCGTCGGCGCCCGCCGCCATTTCTCTTGACAAGAACGGGGCCGGAGTCGCCTCATAGCGGGGAAAGGACATACCGACATGGGATCGCGCTACACGCACGTATTTGAACCGCTCAGGATCCGGGGGGTGGACTTCAAGAACCGCCTGGAGATGGCTCCCCCTTCCCCCAACCTGGCCGACCGCGAGGGGCGCGTCACCCCCGAATTCGTCGATTTCTTCC
>JAAYCX010000043.1 GCA_012729555.1 Acidobacteriota bacterium | reverse complement strand
TTCATGAGGGTACGTCGCGAGGCGGCGCAGGTGGGCGTGGATACAAGGCGCGAGCCGGGAGGATTCCGCAGGCGTACTGGACGGTACGTCGAGGAATCCGACCAAGCGTAACGCAGTAGACATGCCCAATTGCACCGACGCAGCAGGAGCTTCATGAATAATGCGGGTTAAGGGCTAGTAGACCGGGACGCAGAGCTCGCGGTACTTCGGGTTTTTGCCCCGCACCACGTCGAAGTAGACGCGGCGCAGCTCCCGGGTGATGGGGCCGAGCTCCCCGGTGCCGACCGGGCGGTGGTCCACCGCCGTGATGGCGGCCACCTGCACCCCGGTGCCGCAGAAGAAGGCCTCTTCGGCCAGGTAGACCTCGGTCCGGTCGATCGGGCGCTCCACCACCTCGATCCCCATCTCCTCACGCATCAGCATGAAGATGGTGCGCCGCGTGATTCCCTCCAGGATGTTCTCGGTCACGGGGGGGGTGCAGACGACGCCCTTGCGGACGAGGAAGAAGTTTTCGGCCGACCCCTCCGCGATGTGCCCGTCGTTGTTCAGCACCAGCGCCTCGTCGAACCCGGAGCGCTGCGCGTCGGTCTTGACGAAGGCGGAATTCACGTAGGTGCCGGCGATCTTGCCGCGCGCCGGGATCATGTTGTCGTCGATCCGCTTCCAGGAGGAGACCGTGACGTGGATCCCCTCCTCGTTCTGCACGTAGGAGCCGAAGGGCATGGCCATGATCGTCAGTTCCGGGTGCAGGTCGTGCAGGCGCACGCCGATGATCTCGTCGCCGTAGTAGCAGAGCGGGCGGATGTAGCAGTCGGTGCGGTGCCCCTCCGCCCGGAGCAGTTCGACGGTGAAGCGCGCGATCTCCTCCTTGCCGTAGGGAAGCTCCATCAGCAGGAGCCGGCCCGATTCCAGGAAGCGCTGGTAGTGGTCCTCGGGCCGGAAGAGGAACAGCTGCCTTTCCTCCTCGTTCCAGTAGGCCCGCAGCCCTCCGAACACGGCGGTGCCGTAATTAAGCGCGTGGGTGAGCATTCCGACTCTGGCGTCGCCGTAGGGGACGATGCGGTCTTTGAAAAAGGCGAACTTGGGCAGGGCCACGATACCAACCTCCTTGACGCCGCCAACCGCTATCGGCTGCGGCGCTGGGCATATCATATACCCCCCCGGGCGCCCGTTTCCACAGCCGCGCGCCCGATTTTCCGCAATTTTTCGGGAATTTTGGGGGAAACGACCGCTTCGGGGTCACCAGGGGCCGGGGGGCGCGGCGTCCGCCGCCGATTGGTTATCTCGAGGCGACGAGGCCGGTCACGTCGGGGGTGACCCAGCCCTCGGGGGGCACGAGGTCGTGGCACTGGCTGCACATCAGCACCGACTTGCCGTGCATGGTGTGGCAGCGGCTGCACTCCTGCCTGCCGTGGCGCGGGTCGTGCGGGTTGTAGTCGGCCGTCCCGTCGGCCAGCCTGGCGCTCTCGAGCGATTCGGTCGCCTCGAGGATCTCCCGTTCGTCGTGGCACCCCGACTCGAGGCAGAAGGCGCGCGTCCCCATCGGCGCCTTCGGGAGCGGGAACTCGTAATCGCCCGTCACCCAGCGGACGCCCCGGACGGTGTCCCCCCGGAGCTCCGACTCGTGGCAGTCGAGGCAGACCAGGGCGTCTTCGGCCCGGGCGTGCCCGGTGATCATGAGCGAGGCGTCCCCCCCGTGGTAGCCCTCGACGTACTCCGCCATCGGCGTGTGGCACACGCCGCAGGCCGACGGCATGCGGTATACCGTCGCCCCCCCCGCGGCCACCGCGATCAGCACGATCAGCACGACCCCCGCCCGGGCCAGTTTCGGCCCCTTCCCGCGGGCCGGTCGGTTCCCCTTCTGCATGTCCAGTTCTCCCATGTGTGTGTCTCCGCCCTACAGCCGCGCGACGTGGCGCCCGGTGAGGTAGCCGAAGGTGTAGCAGCGCCCCAGCGAAAGCCCGAAGATCGTGAGCGGGTAATCGACGCCGCCGTAGAATCCCCCCCCGAGGTTGCCGATCGCGTAAAGCCCCGGGATGGGGCTCCCCTCGGCGTCGAGGCAGCGGTGGTGCTCGTCGACCAGGAGGCCGGAGCAGAGGGTCGATACCCGCAGCGTGCGGCGGATGCCGTAGAAGGGGGGGGTGTCGACCGGGCGGAGCATGTGGGCCGGCTTACCGAAATCGGTGTCGCGGCCCGAGGCGGCCAGCTTGTTGTAGCGGCGGACGGTCGCGACGAAGGTTTCGGGGTCGACCCCGATCCTGCGCGCCAGTTCCTCCAGGGTGTCGGCCCGGTGCGTGTTGATGAAGGCCTCGAACACCCCCTCGTGCGGCCCCGGCTCCCCGGGCATGTAGTGCCGGAGCCCCTCGGGCGGGACCAGCCTCCCCGGCCAGCCGGCCGCCTGCTTCATGTAGTTCGAGTCGAAGACCTGGGAATACTCCCCCGTCCGCTCCGCCTGGCGCAGGTAGTTGTTGAGCACCGACATCTCGACCGACTCGTTCACGAAGCGTCGGCCGTGCCGGTCGACCGCCAGAAACGGCATGTCGCACATGGTGGCCGGCCCGGCGTCGAAGTCGTGGATCATCTTGGTGTGGCCGATCGGCTCGATCACCCCGCCCGCCCAGTACCCCAGGATGTGGCCGTCCCCGGTCCGGTTCAGCTGCTTGCGGCCGTAGTGCCGGAGGTCGGGGATGAAGTAATCGCACATCGCCTTGTTGTTCTGGTAGTCGCCGGTGGCCAGGATCACCCCCTTCCGCGCGAGGAACTTCGTGCACCTCCCCCCCTCGCCCCGGCCGATGACGCCCGTGACCCGCCCGGAGGGTTCCTGGACCAGTTCGACGGCGGGGGTACCGAAGAAGAACTCCACCCCCCGCCGGGCCGCCAGCGCGCCCAGGGCCCGCATGCCGTCCCCGTTGGTGTAGGGCTTGGGCCCGAAATAGGCGGTGTGGTAGTTCATCCGGTAGCCGTTGACGTCGAGGATGGCCGACTGCTGGAGGTTCCCCTGGTCGATGACCTGCGCCCCGGCCTTCCCGGCCCGGTCGATGACCCAGCGCACCGCCTCCCCGGAGTGGTGGGCCCACTGCCGGACGAGCCGGGGGTCGCAGCGGTGGGCGTTGTCCTTCATGAGCCGCGCCACCAGCGCCTCGACCCCCGCCGGGTCGCTGTTGTCCAGGTCGATCCCGGCGCCGGAGTTTCCCTGGGAGACGACGATGCTCTCCTTCTGCAGCACGGCTACCTTCGCCCCGTTTTCCGCGGCGGAGAGGGCGGCCGGGACCCCCGACGCCCCCGCGCCGACCACCACCACGTCGAACGTCCTGGTGGCCTCGATGTCGGCCTCCGCGACCGGCTCCGGCTTGCGGAGAAAGGAGAGGACGGCGCCCCCGTCCGAACTTTTTCCGAAGCCCTCCGCCTCGATCCCGCTCTTTTCTCCCGGGGCGTGCGGGGAACAGCCGGCGGCGCCCAGCACGCCGGCCCCGGCCGCGGAGACCGCGGCGGATTTCAGGAATTTCCGGCGCGAGAGGCCGTGCTCGATGATGCCTTCGGTGTATCGGTCCATGGCTCTGCTTCCCTCAACGGCCGGGGGACGGTCCTCCGCGGCCGCGGTCGTTGACAAAAACGTCCGTTTGCACCTGTTCAAGATATAGATGGCGGCGGGGTTGTCAAGGGGGAGCGCCCCCGGGGACCGCGCCGGAGCGGGCTAGTAGATCTCGAAGGCGTCGAGGATCAGGTTGGTGGCGCGGTTCAGAAGAACAGCCTTGGAGCCGATGACGCCGCGCGCGATTCCCTCCCCGAGGCGCGGGAGCCGCCGCTCCAGGTCGTTGGGGAAGGGGTGCAGCCGCTTCTCGAGCCCCGGCGGGAGGTGGCCCTTGCGCCGCAGCTGGCGCTCCAGCCCGGGGGGAAGATCGCCCCCCCGCTTGGCCAGCCCCGGCGGCAGGTTCGAGCGGTTGTCGGCGAAGTAGCGCCGGATCAGGGCCCGGTCCCCCTCCCCGAAGATCTCTTCCACCGCCCTGGCGGTCGCTTCGGGTGCCTTCGCCGACGCCGCGGGCGGACGCTCCGGCGCCCGGGTGTTTTTGGGTTTGTCGAACTGCCCCCCGGCGGCGAGGGAGGCGCAGAGGCACAGGGATGAAGCCGCCAGCGGGATTCCGGTTTTCATGTTCCTCCTTATCGGTCTCGTTGGATCCATTATAGAGGCTTCGGGCCGGAATCGGCAGGCGAAAGCGCCTTGTCCCCGCCGCAGGGCGGGCGGTACAATGCTGTTTCACATCTAGGACCCGAATTCGATCGTGGAGCCGCAGTTGGCCGAGACCGGCGGTTATGATTCCGAGCCCCCATCCCCCCATGCCCCCGTTTCCGGCGGTCCGCGCGCGGCCGCGCACCTGCTCCTGCCGGCCGTCCTGATCGTTCTGTTTCTCCTGCCGCTGTTCGGGGCCCCCTTCGAGCGGGACCAGGGCGCCTACGCCACCATCGCCCGCGGCTGGATGGAGGGGGCGCTCCCCTACCGCGACCTGTGGGACAACAAGGGCCCCCTCCTCTTCCTCTGGTACGCGGCTTCCTTTTCCCTTTTCGGCGAAACGGTCGCGGCCCCCCGGATCGCCGCCGCCCTGGCCGCGGCCCTCTCCCTCTTCTTCGTGCGGGGCGCCGCCCGGCGCCTCTACGGGGCGCGCGTGGCCCGGGCGGCCGGATGGCTCTACGCCCTCGCTTTCGCCAACGTCTACCTGCAGGTGACGGCCAACGCGGAGGTGTTCATGCTCCTGCCGCTGGCCGCGGGGTTCTGGGCCTTCGCCGCCGGGGTCCGGAAGGGGGGCGGGGGCTGGTTTCTGCTGGCCGGTCTGTCGACCGCCCTGGCCGTGTTCACCCGGCAGTCGGCCGTCCTCGCCTTCGGCGCCTGGTTCGCCTGGCTCGCCGTCCTCTTCTTCCGTCATCCGGAGGAGCGCCGGCGGCAGGCGGCGGCCGCGGCGTGGCTCGCCGCGGGATCGGCGCTGGGCGCGCTCCCCTTCATCCTCTATTTCGGGATGCGCGGGGGGCTGGGGGACCTCTGGTTCGCGATGTTCGGCTTCAACGTGGCCTGGGTGGCGGAGCAGTCGTTCTGGCTGAAATTCGTCCCCCCCCTCTTCATCGAGCCGGGCCCCCTCGTCGGCGGCCTCCTCTTCTGGGTCCTCTCTGCGGCGGGGGTCTGGCGTCTCGTGCGGCAAAAGAACCGGGAGGGGTGGCTGCTCCTGGCCTTCCTGGCCGCGGCCGAGGCCGCGGCCCAGGCGATGGGGAAGGGATCGGCCCACTACTCGGTCCAGCTGCTCCCGGGCGCCGCGATCGCCGGCGCCTTCGGAATTCCGGTCGTGCGCGGGTGGTGGGCGTCGGGCCGGCGCCTGCTCCGGGCCGCGCTCGCCGCGGCCGCGCTCGTGACGACCTCGGCCGTGCTTTTTGCCTACCTGCAGCCCACGGCCGAGGAGCGCTTCCGCGTCCAGTACACCTGGCGCGACTACGCCGACGACGCGCTGGCCGCCCCCGCCATCGCCCGGGAGGTGGCCCGGCTGAGCGCCCCCGGGGATCCTGTCTACGAGTGGGGGCGGTCGAGCCAGATCTATTTCCTGGCCGACCGGCGCCCCTCGAGCCGCTGGCTTTACAACCGGGCCTACGAGGTGGACGCTTCCATGCTCGACGAGGTGATGGCCGATCTCGCCGCGCGCCCGCCGGCGGTGGTGCTCGTGACGGACGAAATCCCCCCGCCCCCGCCCCTGGCCGCCTTCATCGCCTCCGGCTACCGCCCGGCCGGCCGGGTGGAGTACGCGACCCTGTACCGGAGCCGATCAGCGGAATAGCTGCGGCGCGAACTCGCCGAGGTACTCGCGCCAGTTTTCCCAGGTGTGCCCGCCCCCCGTCTCCTTGAAGACCGGGGTGAAACCGTGCTTCTGGAGCATCGCCACGGTGCTCTTCGTCGTCTCGATCAGAAAATCGTCCGAGCCGGTGGCGAACCAGAGGAGGCGCAGATCCTTCCTGAGCGCGGCGTCGCTGAGCGCGGCCTTGTGCTGCTCCTCCCAGTCCGGGGCCGGGGCCGCGGCGGGCGCGCCCGCTTTCGGCTTGGCCCCCATGCTGAAGACGCCCGAGCTGAACACCCCGATGTAGGCGTAGCGGGAGAGGTCGCCGATCGCGATCTCGAGCGTCTGCAGCCCGCCCATCGAAAGCCCCGCGATCGCCCGGTTCCGCCTTCCCGGTGCCACCCGGTACCGGCTTTCCACCAATGGGACGATGTCCTTCACGAAATCGGCGGCGAAGGCGTCGACCATGTCGCCCGGCGCCCCCATGCGGAAGTCGGACGAGGTATGCCCGGCGGGCATGACGACGATCATCGGCAGGGCCTTTTTCGCCGCGATCAGGTTGTCGAGGATGAAGCCGGCGCGGCCGACCGAGGACCAGGAGTGGTCGCAGTCCATCGCCCCGTGCAGCAGGTAGAAGACGGGGAACTTCCCCTTCCCCGCTTCGTAGCCCGGCGGGGTGTAGACGTGCATCCGCCGGTGGCGGCCCAGGGCGGTCGAGTAGTAGTGGACGGCCGCGACCGCCCCGTGGGGGACCTGCGCCGCGTCCATGAAGGCGGCCCCCGGGACGTAGGCGAGGCTCCAGGCGTTCGCGTTCGATTCGCTCACGGCGGGGTTGCGGGGGTCGACCACCGCGACGCCGTCCACCGTGAAGGTATAGCGGAAAGATCCCGGCTCGAGGGGCCCGATGGTGGCCTCCCAGACGCCGTCCTCCTTTTTGGCGAAGGCGGGGGCGCTCCCCCCCATGCCGAGAACGTCGCTGGCCGAAAGGCCGATGGTTTTGGCCTCGGGGGCGTGGATCCGCAGCGTCACCCTCCCGTCGGGGTGCACCTCGGGGGACTTCACCGCCGGCGCCATCTTGGGCGGCGCCTGGGCGAACAGTCCGGACTGCCCGAGCGCGGACAGGACCAGCAAAGCGGAAAACATCAGGGGGAGAAATCTGTGTCGGGTCATGGCCTCTCCTTTATGGATTGAGAACGAGCCCATTATATATTCAGGACGTCCCACACGTTTCCTGATTATTTTTCCGCGGCGGCGAGTGTCGACGCCAAGTACGCAAGGGCGGTCCGCTACCATCTGCATGGCTTGTATTATTCCCGGCGACGCATTCTTGGGTTTAGGGATGGGAGCACCGGGTGAAGGAATTAGGAAACATCCTCCGGAGTATACGGTGAGAACGCCTGTCTTGTTGGGATCCATTGTTGCGCGAAGGAGGTGGCGAATGCTCATGTTAGCGGCAATACGAATCATCGGTCTCGGGATATGGGTTGCGATTCCCAGCCTGGCAATCTCGGCATTATTCTACCGACATGGTACGGAGGAGATGCCACGCTTGTCTTTGTGGCAATTATGGACTTCATCGTGATTGCAGTCATTGGCAGAGCCATCCTGAGAATATGCCGTAATCGGTGAAGGGGCAAAAGGTTGCATTATATGTCAGTTCTGACATATAATGCAGCTGTCATGGCTACGAACGACAAGCCTCTTGTCTGGTTGAGCTCGGCTGTAAAATCGCCTCCCTTTTCCAAGGATGCAAGGCTTGAGGCCGGGTTCCTGCTGAGGAGGCTTCAAAGAGGCCAAATGCTCGAAATGCCGCATTCACGGCCAATGTCGGTTATTGGAGAGCGTTGTCATGAGCTGAGAGTGGTCGATGTCGATAAGACCTGGCGAATTATTTATCGCGTTGATCCCGACGCCGTTGTGATTCTGGATGTCTTCAGCAAGAAGACTCGAACCACTCCACAATCGGTGATTGAGCGATCAAGAAGGAGATTGCGGGATTATGACGATGCCTGGCAATAAGAGAAAACGACTTGAAGCGAAAGGATGGAAGATTGGAGATGCCAAAGAGTTTCTTGGGCTCTCCCCGGAAGAGGAAGCCTATGTAGAAATCAAGCTCAGGCTTTCCGAGAGTTTTCGTGCTCAGCGGCTGCGCCGCAAAATGACGCAATCTGATGCTGCGAAGCTTTTAAACTCCAGCCAATCTCGGGTTGCCAAAATGGAGGCCGGCGATAGTTCTGTATCTCTGGATCTGCTTGTTCGTTCGATTCTCGCTCTTGGGGTTTCCGGCAAAGGGCTGATTCAATGTCTTGCACGGCGAAAAACATCTCATGCTGCCTGATTCTATTCGGGACGTCCCACACGTTTCCTGATTATTTCCCCGCGGCGGCGAGTGTCGACGCCAAGAACGTGAGGACCGTCCTCTACCATCCTCGTGGCTTGCATCATTCCCGGCGGGGCAATCCTGGGTTTAGGGATGGGAGCACCGGGTGGAGGAATGCTGCAACCACATCATTTATTGGTATTTCACCCTCATTTTTTCCTGCTTGCAGCCAAATTTTAAGGGCCTTTTCATTGATCTAAGCAAAGGATGCTTTGTATAGCAGAATCACCTCCCATGCTTAGCCATTTTTTTTTGTATGCAAAAAATTGATTTAAGACCATATTGTTCCTGTAAAATCCAATGTATATCCTTATAAAACAAGGATATATCGTGGTCAGTCCCCGTTCCCGTCCCCGTTCCCGCAGGAACAGGATCTTTTTATTTCTCATTGGCCAACGGGTCCAGGTTTCGGGCGATTTGTCTGACCTGTTCGTCGGAAAGCAAATTGAATTGGGGCAAGAGTGGCCGGGATGGATTCAATCCCGGGATTTTGCCCGAATTCGCGGACATCCATTGCACATATCCTTTCACAATCATTTCATCTGCCATGGCATGCGGAATTTTTGGGTCGCCGATGTAAGGGCTTAGAATTCCGGTGAATGCCAACTTCGGATCCGCCGCAAAGACGATCTGTGAAAGCTTGGCCCGCCGCTCCTGTTCCATAGCGCCCCATGAGGTGTATTTCGAGAGAAAGTATTTCTTGTCTATCAAATGGCGGCCCTCATGCGCGAATACGAGGTAAGAGTCCTGGACTCGGGAGAATTCATTGATGAACGCGATACAGAGATCCGCGCCGGCAAGGTTCCCTGCTGCAATTCGATGGTAGATCCTCATAGTGGCCGCGTGTCTCAATGAGCTATCAAGTCCGGGAAGATAGCCGTAAGGATTTTTAGCCGCAAGCGCATCGTCCTGAAATAGCAACTGTGAAATCCGCGCTTCGACTTTTGCACGATTGCCCTCATCTGCCGCGTTCCGCCATTCCTGGTACTGCTGCTCGACATAAGCCGGCCGGAACACGAATATCGTCGAGGAATCGGCTGTTCCACCCACCATCGAACTTGTGAGTGAGGACCAAAACCAAGAGGAATAACCCGCTGAAATCATCTGATCGTCGACCACGAGTCGAATGTCAGCGGAATAACCGTATTGTTCCACTTTGCGATTCTCATCCGAGATGCGATGACCTGCCAGAATGTCGGTATAGCCATTCGTTTTCCCATCTCCCCACCAGTCAAGGCCAAAGCGGCGGAGCATTTCGTCTTTGAATCGGGAAACACTGTACGCGGGCCGGCCTTCAGGGAACGAAAGTTCCTGCCACAAGCGCTGCATTTCTTCATCTTGGTCACGCCTGAAAGCTTTGTCTTTATTATTGAGAAAGGAAATGGAATCCAAAAGGCCGCTTGCCACTGCAGTGTTGCGGTAGAACTCCTCGCACAATGTACGAAGGCGCGAGATAAATCCATCATATACGACGATATCCTTTATCGTTCTCTCCTGAGCAATGTCCGGGTCTTTGCCGAATTGAGAAGAAGCCGCTATCAAACTCGCGTAATCATAGAACCGGGACTGGGCGAGCGCTTCAATGAGAGATCTGCGCTGCTCGCGGCTCAGGGGCCGCACATGTAAATGTGGAAGTATGCGTGCCAATGTGACGCTAGGCTGGGCGAGGATTCCCACTGCCGGGCGTTCTGCGGGAAGTCTGAAGAACTGCCGCCATGCGAATTGAGCGGTAGGTCCATCGCCTAAGAAAAGAGAGATTCCCAGAAGCAACTCCGCTGCTCGCGGCTGTCCGGGTTCAACAGCAAGAACTGCACAGAGCGCTTCTCGACCCTCCCGAAGCAGGGCGTCGTCCGGCGCTTCCCCCGCGCGAAACCTCCGCATAGAGTGATCATGAACGGCAAGGCCAAGAGCCAATCTCGCCGCCAGGATTTCGCTCGTGGTTTTAGCTAGGGCGAGGGCCTGTTGCGCTGCTTTTTCAGCTTCCTGATACTGTCCGAGAAGGCAATGGATGCGGCTCTGCACAGTCCAAAGGTCCGGTTGATTGCCGGAAATCGATAATGCTTTTTGGATTAAGTCGACGGCGGAATTGTTGTCCTTGTAAAAATAGGCGCGCAGCAGAGCGAGCCGGGCAAACGCCTTCTCTTTATCGTCGGCAGAAGAGCCGGCATCGACCGTTAGCCTTGTCAAAATATCGATCGTGGCGTGCAAGTCCATACGGCGGTGCGCTGCGTCGGCGAGTTCGAGAGTCGCTTTATCGGTTGATCCAAAGGAGGCTTGCTTTGTGTAACTGCATCCCATAACAATGCAGAGGGCGGCTGCGACGATGAATCCGATTATTATTCGCTCTTTCTGAAGTTGCATGGTTCCCTCGCGAAAAAGATAAAACATTTGTTTATAAAATTGCGCGTATTTATTCTTGCGTCAATGAAACGCCATTGCACAGGATTAGCATTTAAGAAAAATAGATCGATACTACTGCGGAGTTTTTTTCGTGAACTGTTTAAAAGTCCGGTTGAAATGACTCTGCAATAAATACCGGTGCGTCTGCAATATAAACGGGTGCGGCCAAAATCCATATTGATCGCCCCGATCTTGGGTAAAATGCCCCCCATAGTCAAGATGGTGCTTTCGCAGTCGACATAATGCTTATCAGAAGAGGGGAGGGGGAAGGGAATACCGGCTGGCGC
>JAAYCX010000042.1 GCA_012729555.1 Acidobacteriota bacterium | reverse complement strand
GGGGCGGCGACGGCGTTGATGTCCTGCTCGTACTCCTCTTCAGCGATGGCGTAGCCGCGTTCCGAGATTTCCTTCAGGTGGGCGAGCATTTCGGGAACGGTCCGCTTGATGAGGGAGTTGCCCTCGGCCAGGTTTTTTTCCAGGATCGGCCGGACCCGTTCTTCGGGGAGAAAGGCCAGGATCGCCTTCCCGCTCGCGGTGTAGTAGGCCGGGAGGCGCTGGCCGACCGCGGCGGCGATCTTGACCCGCTGGGGGCTTTCGATCACTTCCAGGTACATGACGTGGGACCCTTCCAGGATCGACATGTCCACGGTTTCACCGTACCGGGAGGAGAGACGCTGGAGATAGGGGATGGCCCAGCGCTGCAGCTCGATGTCCTGCAGGACCAGGGAGGCCATTTCAATGAGCCGGAACCCGAGCCGGTAGAGCCCGGTGGCCTTGTCACGGCTGATGAAGCGCTTGAGTTCGAGGGTGGTCAGGAGGCGGTGAACCGTGGTCTTGGACATCTGGACCGACTCGGCTATCTGGGTCAGCGACCGAGTCGGTTCCTCGCGGGAAAAGCAGAGCAGGATATCCAGGGCCCTTTCGACGGCCCTTACGGACTGGGACAAAGCCAACCTCCTTGAGGGACCTGGCGCAATGCATGGGCCCCTTGCGCGCCGGGGCGTATGCGCCCCAGGGCGGATGCGCCCTGGGCGTATGCGGGGGGATGCGCCGCCCTGTTTTGACGCCGCATCCCCCGCATGGTTTACAGATGTTTCCGACTATGGGGGATAAGCAACGGTGTAGATGTGCTTCCCGCCGTTGAGCGGTCCCTTCAGGAGAGCTTCGATCTCCTTGGGGTCGCGCTGCGTGACCTTGTCGGCCGGGGGCAGCTTGCCCGCCGGGAACGCGGTCATGATGTCGGTGATCAGCTTGCACATGTAATCCAGCAGCTCGTTGAGGCCGTCGTAGGCCTTTTCCGCACGGGCCAGCGTCGGGCTGCCGATGACGCCTTCCGGATAGACATTGACTTCCGACCCGCTCAGACCGACATGTTCATGCCCCCTGATCGGCCGGTGGTACACTTCACCGCCGCCGTCCACGTGCCCCTTCGGGATGAACCCGGAGGGCTTGTTGTCCACGGCCAGGCTCATGTCGCAGAATTCGGGGAAGAGCGCCAGGGAATACGACGCTTCCGCTTCATCCGCGTGAGAGAACTGGGTTTCGAAAGGACCGCCGAACTCCTTGGTCCTCAGGTGGTCGTGAATGACGGTCTCCCAGTGGAGCGAAACCAGGACCGAAGGCACCTGGTACATCTTCGCCCACTGGTGGAGCGCAAGGGGAATGACCTCCTCCTGGCCATGGCCGTTCAGGAAGATCTGCTTCCTGAAGCCCATGTTCCAGAGGCCGGCTATGATGGCCCGCAGGTTCGCCAGGAAAGTGTCCTCGGGGACGACCACCGTGCCCGGCATGCCGAGATGGTTGTACGGGTGGGACCCGTACCAGACCGGCATGGCGATCGTGCACCCCATCTTCGCCGCGACCTGTTCGGCCATGCGGGTGACGAGGAAGGTGTCCTCGCCGACGGGCTGGGAGGCCCCGTGACACTCGGTGCTTCCGACCGGAACGATGATCAGGTCGTTCGTCTTGAGACGCTCGTTGATCTGCGTCATGTTCATGGTTTGGAGATAGACTCCCGGGGTTTCCATCTGACCGCCCTTGGGGGGCAGTTCCCACGGACCCCAGTCACCCCATTTGCTACCCATGATTCCTCCTGTTCTTCGGAATCAGATTCCGCTTAAAGGGTGGAACTTAAACAACCGGGATGCACATGTCGGGCGTTCGCTTCGCGGACTGCTTGAATTCCGGATAGAAGCGCTTGACCATCTCGACGACGATGGCCGCCTGTTCCGCCATTCTCTTCCCTTCCGCAGCGCCCGTCATTTCGCCGTGACCGCCGATGACGGAGTTGCCGGTCTTGAGATGTACCGGGGCCGCCACGCGGACGATCTCGGGGGCTTCGTACACGCGGATGAATCCGCCCGATCCCGGAGGGTTGTCGGTGTGCACGTCCAGCGGGGTGTCCACAGCCTGGCGCAGGGCCGCATGCATCGGGATCTGCAGGTCGCGGATCGGGTTGATGCTGTCGGCGCCGAGGTCGGACAGCAGCTTCACGGACGCCGGGTTGCAGTGCCCGAGGTGGGCCGAGGTCTTGAAGACGATGTCCTTGGGGAGATCGCCGTTCTTGCGCATCTCGTTGACCACCCAGAGCATCCCCTCGTCGTAAGCCAGGAAGCCGCGGCAGCCCAGCTCGTAGCCGCGCTTGATGTCTTCGATGGCGCGCAGAACCTGTTCCATGCCGCGCAGGCGATAGCTGACGCGAACGCCCTGGGGGGACAGAACGGTGGCGCCGGTGTCGTAGGTGGCGCGGGGGCCGGTGGAGAGCAGGAGCTCGCAACCGTATTCATTGCAAAGTTTGCAGTATTCCTTGATCTCCTGGGCGGTGTGACGGAACATGCCGAAGGTTTCGGTGATCCGGTTGATCGTGATCCCCATCTCGGTGGATCTGTCGAGCAGCGCGGCAACGGTTGCCGAGGAGTTGACCGTCGGGCATTCGATGCGGAAGTGCGCCCCGTCGGGGAATCTCTTGGTTGAAGAGGGCAGATCGAAGGCGTCGCCCTCGGGCAGCCCAAGTCTTTTCATGGCCTTGCGTGTCTGTTCAAAAATCATGACTGCGTTCTCCTTTAGTTGCTGAAATTAGCTGCAGTGGGACGGCAATGGGGGGCAATAAACCCAAACGATCTTCAGCGGTTCATCGCCGATGTTTTCCACGCGATGCTTCACCCCGAGCGGCGAATAGAAGGCGGTTTCGGGACCGATCTCCCAGGAACCGACCCCTTCCAGCACGATCCGGGCGCGACCGCTCATCAGGAACAGGACTTCTTCCGATTCCTCATGCGTGTGGTCGGGGATCTGGCTGCCCACCTCGGTGATGTTCATGCCCATGGAACAATTCTTCACCTGGCCGAACTTGGGGGCCAGGAGAAGTTTGGACGTGCGGGGCGGAGTCTTGAACTCGCCTTTGACGTCCGCTGCTTTTACAAATGGCAAAGGATTCATAAAATGTCTCCATTCTGTTCCATTACACGGAATCGAGTTTCATTCTATAACGCATTTCATCCAGTGTCAATCAATTTCACGGGCTGAAACTCATTTTTCGATTTCGACCCTGCCGAATTGACAACGGGAGCAAAGGGAACTATTCTGCGGAGTGGAACAAAATTTCGTTATGTGAAACTGTTCCTGTGCCAGACAGAGCTTTTTGGAACGACTGAGAGTATCCTATCATAAGGAAGGATGCTCGTCATCCCCCGATGGATTCACTTTGTTCCTCAATTCATCCAGGGATGGACTCGGAATAGGAATATGCGATGAAAGCGCTTCAGGTGGTGCGCCCGCGCGCATTCGAGACGGTGGAGGTTCCGGTGCCCCGGCTGCCCGGCGAAAACGGCCGGGTCCTCGTGCGCAACCAATGGGCCTTGACCTGCGGCAGCGACATCCCGTTCTACACCGGGAACAAGCGCTACCGCTCCTACCCGCTGGCCCCCGGGGCACCCATTCACGAATGCGTCGGGGTGGTGGTGGAAAGCTCGAGCGACCGGTTCCATCCCGGGGACCGGGTCCTGGCGATCCCGGACGGGGACCTGGGCCTGGCCGAATATTTCCTCGCCCTGGCCCCCAAGACCGTCCTTCTGGATCCCGCCATCGAGGACGGGGCCGCGGCCTGCATCATCCAGCCCCTTTCGACGGTGCTCGGTTCCATCGACCGTATCGGAGATCTCGGGGGCAAATCGGTCGCCGTGCTGGGACTGGGCGCCATCGGCCTGATGTTCTGCTGGCTGGCCCGGCGGGCGGGCGCCGCCGACGTCATCGGGATCGACCCCTGCCCGGACCGGTGCCGTTTCGCCGCGAGCTTCGGCGCCACCCGTACCCTGTGCCGGCGCGGGATCGAGGCGGTCCAGGACGCGCGCGCGGGGGTGCTGGACTGGGCGCCCCCGGACATCTGCATCGAAGCCGTCGGCCACCAGCGGGAAACGATCAACGATTGCCTGGAGATCATACGCCGGGAGGGGACCGTGGTGGCTTTCGGGGTACCCGATCAGCCGGTCTACGCGCTGGAGTACGAGATCTTTTTCCGGAAAAACGCGCAGCTCGTGGCCACCGTCACTCCCGACTGGCCCCGATACCTGGCCCGCGCGCACGAACTCTTTCTGGAGTGCGGCGGGGAACTCTCCTGCCTGGTGACCCATCGGATGCCGGTCCGCGACGCGGCCTCGGCGTTTTCAATGTATGAAAGACATGAAGCGGGGATGATCAAGGCGGCCCTGGACATGACCGTCTGGTGTTAGCCCTCTGCCCCGCGGTCCGTAAACCGCGAACGGGGAAGCTTGTTGTGGAAGGATCCAAGCCCACTGAATCGGAGTATCTCCACTGCATCCGCTGCGGACTCTGCCTGGCCGCCTGCCCCACCTACCGGGAATACCGGACCGAGACGGCGTCCCCGCGCGGGCGGGTGGCGCTCGCGCGCAAGGGGCTCGAGGGGGAGCTCGAACTCAGCCCCAACCTGCTCGAGCAGATGTACGGGTGCTTCGCCTGCATGGCGTGCGACGACCTCTGCCCGGTGGGCATCCGCCCCGCCGAACTGGCGCTCTCGATGCGCGGGGTCGGGGAGGGGATCCGCCCGTCCCGTTGGAAAAGGTGGCTTTTCGGGGGCCTCCTCACCCACGCCGGCCGCCTGGAACTGGCGACGCTCCCCCTGCGGCTCTACGAGGGGCTGGGAATCCGCCGGCTGGTCTACCTGCTTGGGCTCAACCGCCTGCTGCCGGCGAGGATCCGCGACCTGGAGGCGATGCTGCCCCGCATCCCGAAACGCCCCCTGCGCCGCGTCCTCCCCGAGGTGACCCCGGCGCGGGGCAGGGAAGCCCGCCGGGTCGGCTTCTTCCTCGGGTGCGCCCAGAGCCTCCTCTTCGCCGACCAGAGCGCGGCCACCCTTCGCGTCCTGGCCCGCAACGGCTGCACCGTCATCACCCCGAAGGAAGCCGCCTGCTGCGGGATGCCGGCGCGCGGTTACGGCCGAATGGACCTTGTCAGGGAGCAGGCGCGGCGTAATATTGAAGTCTTCGAGCGCTGCGGCGTGGAAAAGATCATCACCGATTGCGCCACCTGCGGGTCGACCCTGAAGGACTACGGTGCGTTTTTCGCGGGGGACTCCCGGTGGGAAGCGAGAGCCCGGGCGTTCGCGGAGAAGGTCCGGGATATCAGCGAGTTTCTCATGGAAATCCCGCTGGCCAGGCCCGCGGGGCGCGTGGAGGCCGTCGTGACCTACCACGATCCGTGCCACCTCCGCCGGGGCCAGCGGGTGTGGCACCAGCCGCGCAGCCTCCTCGGCCTCATCGACGGCCTCGAGCTGGTGGAGCTGCCGGAAGCGGAGTGGTGCTGCGGTTCGGCCGGAAGCCAGCTGATCACGCACCATGCCCTGTCCCGGAAGGTGCTCGACCGGAAGCTCGACAACGTCACGGGGACCGGTGCGCGGATCCTGGCTTCCGGCTGCCCCGGCTGCCAGATGCAGTTGAATACGGGACTGCGGCGGCGCGGGATGCCGGTGCGCGTGGTACACCCGGTGACGCTGCTCGACGAGGCCTACGGGGGGGAAGATGCAGAGTAAGAAGGTGGTAGACGCGCTCATCCGCATCGCGGGCAGGGACGGGGTCCTCGTGACGCCCGAGGACCTGGCCGCCTACAGCTACGACGGTACCTTCGCCGAGGGGACCCCCGCGGCGGTCGTGCTCCCCCGTTCGACCGAACAGACGGCCGGGGTGGTGAAGATCGCGGCCGAAAACCGCATCCCGGTGATCGCGCGCGGCATGGGATCGGGGCTGGCCGCGGGCTCGATCCCCGTCCGCGCCGGGGGGATCGTGGTCAGTTTCACCCGCATGAACAGAATCGTGGAGATCGACGCGGCCAACTCGACCGTCCGGGCCGAGGCGGGGGTGGTGACGGCCGACCTGCAGGCGGAGGTCGAAAAACTGGGCCTGTTCTATCCCCCCGACCCTTCCAGCATCCGCCATTCCACCATCGGGGGGAACATCGCCTGCAACGCCGGCGGCCCCCGGTGCCTGAAATACGGGGTGACGGGCAACTATGTTTTGGGTTTGACCGTGGTGCTGGCCGACGGGCGCCTTCTGGAAACAGGGGGGAAGCCGATCAAGGACGTCACGGGCTATAATCTGACCGGGCTGTTCACCTCCTCCGAAGGCACCCTCGGGCTGATCACCGGTGCGCTGCTGCGGCTGGTGGCGCGCCCGCGCTTCGCGAAGACGGCGCTCTGCGAGTTCGATTCCCTGCATGAGGCGTCCCGGGCGGTGAATGCCGTGCTGGCGGAAGGGATCGTGCCCGCCAGCCTGGAGTTGATGGACCGGACGGCCATCGAGTGCATCGAGGAGGCGATGCACCTCGGTCTGGACACCGGCGTGGAGGCCTCCCTGATCCTGGAAACGGACGGGGCCGACGAACAGACGGTGATGCGCGAAGCGGAAGCCGCGGGCCGGATCTGCATCGCTACCGGTGCCCGCTCGGTGAAGGTGGCCCGGACGGAGGAGGAGCGGGCGGGACTGTGGCGCGCCCGGCGCTCCATTTCCCCCTCGCTCGCACGCAAGGCGCCCAACAAGCTGGGGGAGGACATCACCGTCCCCCGCAGCGCGATTCCCGAGGTGGTCCGGGAGCTGCGCGAGATCAGCGCGCGGCACGGGTTGCCGATCGTGATTTTCGGGCACGCGGGGGACGGCAACCTGCACCCGAACATCCTCTTCGACAAACGGAAGCCCGGGGAGTGGGAGAAAGTCGAACGGATGGTGGGGGAGGTGTTCGCCGCCGCCCTGGCCGCGGGGGGGACCCTTTCCGGGGAGCACGGGGTCGGGGTGCTCAAGCGCCCGTATTTCGAGAGGGCGCTGGGGCCGGTATCGGTCGAGGTGCAGCGGCGCATCAAGCAGGCGCTCGACCCGCTGAATATTCTGAATCCAGGCAAGATGTTCGAGGACAAGGCTTAAATTCACAATCACGGAGTTATGAAAATGGCTGAAGAAAATGTCTATGTACCGGTAAAAAAAGTGACGGCGTTCATGATCGACGCCCTGCTCAAGATGGGCGTGCCTCAGGCGGACGCCGAAATCGTGGCCGACGTGCTTTTGGCTTCCGACCTGGTCGGGGTCCGGTCGCACGGCGTCGCCCACCTGAAGATGTACTACGAGAGGATGAAGCAGGGGCTGCAGCAACCCGTGACCGACTGGAAGATCGTCCACGAGACCCCGACCACCGCCGTCGTCGACGGCGGCAACGGGATGGGGATGGTCGTCGGCTACCATTCGATGAAGCTCGCCATCGAGAAGGCGCGCAAGATGGGGCTGGGGGCCGTCGCGGTGCGCAACTCGAGCCACTACGGCATCGCGGGGTATTACGCCGACATGGCGGCCAAGGAAGGGATGGTGGGGATGAGCTTTACCAACGCCCACCCCTCCATCGCGCCCACCTTCGGCGTGGAGCCGATGCTGGGGACCAACCCGATCGCCTTCAGCGCGCCGACCGACGAGGCGTTCCCCTTCCACTTCGACGCGGCGACATCGATCGCCCCGCGCGGCAAGATCGAGGTGGCGGCGCGCGCCGGGAAGCCGATCCCCGCCGGCTGGGTGATCCGCAAGGACGGGTCGCTCGTCACCGACAGCACCAACCTGATAGAGGAGATGAACGACTGCAAGGCGGCGCTCCTTCCCGTCGGCGGCAGCGGCGAGCTGATGGGGGGGCACAAGGGGTACGGCCTGGCCACCGTGGTCGAGATCCTCTCGGCGGCGTTCCAGGACGGCGCCTTCCTCTCCGAACTCCACGACACCGACCACGAGGGGAACATCCACCCCCTGCGCATCGGCCACTTCTTCCTGGTGATCAACGTGGAAAGTTTCCTGCCGCTCGAGCGGTTCAAGAAGACGGCGGGCGATATCGTGCGTGAACTGCGCGAGTCGCCGAAAGCGCCGGGGGAAAAGCGGATCTACACCGCCGGCGAGAAAGCCGACGCCATCACCCGGCGCGTGACCGAAGAGGGGATCGAGGTCCCCCCGGGGCTGCAGAAGAACCTGAACGCGCTGCGCGCGGAGCTCAACATCACCGGCCACGACCTCGGGTTCTAGAAATCCGAACCCGCCGTTAAAGGCGCGGCACGGCCCCCGGGTCGTGCCGCGCCCCCACGCCCCCCCGATACCTCTTTATAAATCCGGTCTTCTATTGCACAATCGGTCGAGGCCGAACCCTGCCTTTCGGCCCCCCGCGGGCCGGGGACCGGCCCCCCGTGACGAACCAAGAGGAGATCATGGCGAAACCGAAAAGCAAGGAATCGGGAGTGCCGGCCTACCGGAACGCGCGCCTGCCTGCCGAGCGCCGAGTGCGGGACCTGCTCCGGCGCATGACGCTCGAGGAGAAGGCGGCGCAGATGCGGTGCGTCTGGGAAGGCAAGGCGGAAACCCTCGTCGACGGGAAGGGGCGTTTCGACCCGGCCAGGGCCGCGCGCCATTTCCGGGACCGCCCGGGGCTCGGGCAGGTGGGCCGCCCCAGCGACGCCGGGGGCGGGCTCGACCCTCGGGAGAACGCCGAACTGACCAACGCCATCCAGAAATTCTTCGTCGAAAAGGGCCGGCTGGGGATCCCGGTGATCTTTCACGAGGAGTGCCTGCACGGCCAGGCGGCGCCCGGCGCCACCAGCTTCCCCCAGCCGATCGGGCTGGGGGCCACCTTCGACCCGGAACTGGTGGAGAGGGTGTTCGAGGCGACGGCGGCCGAGGCTCGTGCCCGCGGGACGCACCAGGCGCTGACCCCGGTCGTGGACGTGGCCCGCGACCCTCGCTGGGGACGGGTGGAGGAGACGTACGGGGAGGACCCGTACCTGGTGGCCGCCATGGGGGTGGCCGCCGTCCGGGGCTTCCAGGGGGACGGCCGCTTCCGGGACAAGAAGCGCGTCATCGCCACGCTGAAACATTTCGCCGCCCACGGTCAGCCCGAATCGGGGACCAACTGCGCCCCGGTCAACGTCTCCGAACGGCTCCTGCGCGAAGTCTTCCTCCATCCCTTCAGGGAGGCGATCCGGAAAGGGAAGGCCGTCAGCGTGATGGCGTCCTACAACGAAATCGACGGCGTCCCGTCGCATGCCAACCGGTGGCTGCTCCGGGACGTGCTGCGCAAGGAATGGGGGTTCAAGGGATTCGTGGTCAGCGATTATTACGCCATCCGCGAGCTTGCCGAGCGCCCGGAGCTGTTCGGCAACCACCTGGCCGAGGACGGGCGCCGGGCGGCGGCCCTGGCCGCGAAGGCCGGGGTGAATATCGAGCTGCCCGAGCCGGACTGCTACCTTCACCTGGTCGAACTCGTGAAGAAGGGGGTTCTCAAGGAGTCGCTGCTCGACGAGCTGGTGGCGCCGATGCTGCTCTGGAAATTCAAACTGGGGCTGTTCGACGACCCTTACACGGACCCGGAGGAGGCCGTGCGGATCTCGGGCTGCGAGGCGCACCGCGCGCTGGCGCTCGAAGCCGCCCGGAAGACGATCACGCTGCTCAAGAATGACAACCGCACCGTTCCCCTCGACCCGCGCCGGGTGCGGACCCTGGCCGTGATCGGGCCGAACGCCGACCGGGTGCTCCTCGGCGGCTACAGCGGCCGGCCCAAACGCTTCGTCACCCTCCTCGAGGGGATTCGCGCGCGGGCGGGAAAGGTCCGGCTGCTCCACCACGAAGGGTGCCGGATCACCGTCGGCGGGTCGTGGCAGGAGGACAAGGTCGTCACCCCCGACCCGGCCGAAGAACGGAAAAGGATCGCGGCCGCCGTCCGGGTCGCCCGGAGGGCCGACGCGGTGGTACTGGCCCTCGGGGGGAACGAACAGACCTCGCGCGAGGCCTGGGCGCGCAATCACCTGGGGGACCGCTCCTCGCTCGACCTGGTCGGGCTGCAGGACGAACTGGTCGACGCCGTCGCCGCCACGGGCAAACCCGTCGTCGCCTTCCTCTTCAACGGCCGGCCGCTGTCTATCCGGAACCTCGCCGAAAAGGCGCAGGCGATTTTCGAGTGCTGGTACCTGGGGCAGGAGACGGGACAGGCCGCGGCCGAGGCCCTCTTCGGCGACATCAACCCCGGGGGGAAACTCCCCATCACCATCCCGCGGTCGGTCGGGCACCTCCCGGCCTTCTATAACCACAAGCCGGCCGCGCGCCGGGGCTACCTCTTCGACGAGGTCGGCCCGCTCTACCCCTTCGGTTTCGGGCTCAGCTACACCACCTTCGGCTTCGGCCCGCCGCGCCTGGAGAAAAAATCGATCCGGCGCTGGGAGTCGACGGTGGTGAGGGTCGATGTCACCAACACCGGGCCGGTCGCCGGGGAGGAAGTGGTGCAGCTGTACATCCGGGACCGGGTGAGTTCGGCCACGCGCCCGGTGAAGGAACTGAAGGGATTCGGGCGGGTCCCGCTCGCCCCGGGGCAGACGGAGACGGTGGTGTTCGAAATCGCGCCCGAGCGCCTCGCTTTCTACGATATCGACATGAAATACCGGGTGGAGCCGGGGGAGTTCGAGATCCTGACCGGCAACTCCTCCCGCGATGAAGACCTGCAGAAGACGGTTCTGCGTGTCAGATAGAAAGGCCATCCAGATGTCCAGACGGGGACGGATCACGAAGGCACTTGTGCCGCTGCTGGGATTGCTGTTCCTCACCGGCAGCGCCTGGGCCGTCGGGCAGCCCGCCTACGTCGAGTCCAGGCCGGCGCCCGGCAGCTTCGCCCTCGTCCAGGGCGCGACGGCGGCCCCGATCCATGTCGACGGATCGGACTGGCCCGGAGTCGTGCGCGCGGCGCGTGACCTCCAGTCGGACATCCATAAGGTCACGGGGCGCCGGGCGGCGCTTTCCCTGGAGGTGGACGCGCTTCCGGAGCGGCCCGTCCTCGTCGGGACCGTGGGCAAAAGCCGGCTGATCGAAAGGCTGGCGCAATCGGGGAAGATCGACACGGCCCGGATCGCGGGACAATGGGAGACCTTTCTCACCCAGGTGGTCGCCGACCCGTTCCCGGGCGTCCGAAGCGCCCTGGTCATCGCCGGCAGCGACAAGCGCGGGACCATCTTCGGCATATACGACCTTTCGGAGCAGATGGGGGTTTCCCCCTCCTGGTGGTGGGCCGACGTCCCGGTGCCCCACCGCGACAGGCTCTTCGTCAGGGCGGGAACCACGGTCCAGGGCCCCCCCTCGGTCAGGTACCGCGGCATCTTCATCAACGACGAGGCCCCCAACCTGAGCGAATGGGTGCGCCACACCTACGGCAGCGTCCCCCCGGGCGAAGATCCCCCGGTCCCGGAAGGGGTGGCCAACTACAACAGCGCGTTCTACGCGCGGGTCTTCGAAACCATCCTGCGCATGAAGGGGAATTACCTCTGGCCCGCCATGTGGAACAACGCCTTCAACGAGGACGACGCGGAAAACGCGCGCCTGGCGGACGAGTACGGCATCGTCATGGGGACCTCGCACCAGGAGCCGATGCTGCGGGCGCAGAAGGAGTGGGACCGCAGGCATCAGAAGACCCTGGGGAGCTGGAACTACTACCGGCACCCGGAGGTGCTCGAGGAGTTCTGGCGCGCGGGGGTCCGGAGAAACAGGGATTTCGAGAGCATCCTCACCATCGGGCTGCGCGGGGCGAACGACACCCCGATGATCCCCGGCGGAACGGTGGCCCAGAGCATGGAGCTGCTCGAAAAGATCGTCGGGGTCCAGCGCGGCATCATCGCCCGGGAAATCAACCCGGACGTCACGGCGGTCCCCCAGCTATGGTGCCTCTACAAGGAGGTGGTGGAGTTCTACAACGCCGGGCTGCGGGTGCCCGACGACGTGACCCTGCTCTGGCCCGACGACAACTGGGGCAACATCCGTCGCCTGCCGACCGGGGCGGAGCGCGGGCGCGCCGGGGGCGCCGGCATCTACTACCATTTCGACTACGTCGGCGGGCCGCGCAACTACAAGTGGATCAACACCGTTTCGCTCCCCTCGGTCTGGGAACAGATGTCGCTGGCGAAACTGCACGGAGCGGACCGGATCTGGATCGTCAACGTGGGGCACTTCCGGCACGTGCTCTATCCCATGGAGTTCTTCCTCCAGTACGGCTGGAACACCGAACGCTGGAACCACCGCAATCTGGGGGAGTTCACGCGGCTCTGGGCGGCGCGCGAGTTCGGCGCGGCCCACGCGGCCGAAGCCGCCGACATCATGGAGACCTACTCCCGATACGTCGCCCGGCGCAAGCCCGAGCTCCTCTCCCCCTCCACCTATTCCCAGCTCCACTACCGGGAGGCCGAAAGGGTGGTCGAGGACTTTGGCGCGCTCACGGCCAGGGCCGAGGAACTCCACCGGAAACTGCGCCCGGCGGCGCGCGAGGCCTTCTACACGCTCGTGCTCCATCCCGTCAAGGCGCTCGGCCAGGTCTACGCCCTCTACGCGGCGGCGGGGGCCAACGCCCTGTACGCGAGCCAGGGACGGGCGTCAGCGGGCGACATGGCCGACCGGGTGGAAGAACTGTTCGAAGCGGACGCGCGTCTTTCGGACCACTACAACCGGGTCTTTGCCGGGGGCAAATGGAACCATTTCGCCGACCAGGTCCATATCGGCTACACGATGTGGAACGACCCGCCGCGCAACATCATGCCGAAGGTCACGCGCCTCGATCTGCCCGCAGAGGCCTCCCTCGGCGTGGCCGTGGAAGGGTCCGCCGAAGCCTGGCCCCGAGCGACGGCGGAAGGGTCCGCCGAAGCTTGGCCGCGAGCGTCGGCGGAAGGGTCCGCCGAAGCCTGGCCCGGCGCGGAGGCCCGGGCGCAGCTCCCGGTGATCGACCCCTTCAACCGGCAGCGGCGCTACCTGGATGTTTTCAACCGGGGGCGGGAGCCCTTCGTCTTCAGCGCCGAGGCCCGCCAGCCGTGGATCCGGCTGAGCGAACGCCGGGGCGACATCCTTAAGGAACGCCGCCTCTGGGTGTCGGTCGACTGGGACCGGGTCCCCGAGGGGGCGACAGAGGGCGACATCCGGATCGGCCGCGCGGGGGGGGAGAGCGTGGATATCCGGGTGCCGCTCCACAACCCCGCGCCCGGGGTCCGGAAAGCGGTCCGGGGCTTTATCGAAAGCGACGGCCATATCGCGATCGAGGCCGCGCACTTCACCCGCAGTCTGCCCGCGGGCGGGGCGCGCTGGGAGGAGATCGAAGGCTACGGTCGGACCCGTTCGGCCATGACGGTTTTTCCCCGCGGCACCCCGAGCGTCCTGCCGCCCGGGGACTCCCCGGCCCTCGAGTACGGCGTCTATGTCTTCGAGCCGGGGAAGGCGGAGGTGTGCCTGACGGTGGCCCCCACCCTGAATTTCACCCCGGGGCGGGGCCTGCGCCTGGCCGTCTCGATCGACGAGGAACCGGCCCGGGTGGTCACGATCCTCCCGGAGGGTTTCGACGCCCGCAACGGCAACCGGGAGTGGGAGGAGTCGGTGCGTAACGCCTCCCGCACCGTCCGCTCCGTCCACGAGCTGGCCGAGGCGGGGTACCACACGCTGAAAATCAGGATGGTGGACCCCTCGGTGGTGCTCGAGAGGATCGTGGTGGACCTCGGCGGGGCCAGGCCGAGCTACCTCGGCCCGCCCGAAAGTCCTCTCGGCCGGTAGCGCTGCCTGGCGCTACTTCGCCCTCCTGGCGGTGAAGGTCTCCCCTTCCTGTTCGCCGACCATGCGGGAAAGCTTGATCTCGTCGCCCGAGACCGTCCCCTTGTAGGCGATGCGCAGCGGCATCCCCTGGTAATCCAGGTTTTCCACGAAGGTGATGGAGTTCCCCTCTATCTTCCCTTCGGTGATGTCGGTGGTCGCTTCCATCCCCCCGATGTTGGAAATGGCCTTCCCGGTGAGGGTCGTGCCCTCGACCTTGAAATCGAACACGTACTTCTGCGGGCCGACCTGGGAGTCGAATTCCGCATTCCATTTGCCCGTGATGTCCGCGGCGTAGGCGCAGACCAGGCCCGCCACGATAAGAACCGCTGCCACCAGGCTTCGACGCAGCATAGTGCCTCCCTGTAGATGATTGGATGTTGTTTCCGTACAACCCTTGTGCCGGCCAGTATATACCCAACCCTGCCGGAAAGGGAAGCGCACGGGGCTTTCAGGGCTCGGCGGCCGCGCGCGCGGTGTCGCGCTCGAGGTAGCGGGCGCCGGCCAGCCAGCAGACGCCGGCAACGAGAAACATCGCGCCGACGACGAGGAAGGACTTGTTCATGTCGCCGTAGCGGTCGTTGAGCAGCCCCACGATGACGGGGGAGATGACGTCCCCGAGGGCGTGGATGACGAAGATGTTCACCGCGTAGCCGATGGCGCGCATGGAGGGGCGGGTGACGTTGGCCAGGATGGTGTTGGTCGGCCCGGTGTTGAAGAAGAGGCAGAAGCAGGCGAGGAAGACCAGGACCCAGAGCGCCCAGGGGAAGGGGGCGTGCAGCGCCGCCAGGAAAAGGGGGAAGCCCGCGAGCATGGCGGCTCCCGAGACGAGAAAATAGGAGCTGGGGAACCGGGAACGGAGCCGGTCCCCCGCCATCCCCCCCAGGAGGGTGGCGCTGAGGCCGGCGACGGCGGTGATGGCGCCGAACACGATCGTGGAGTTGCCCGGGGCGCCCGGGCGGGTTTCCAGGTAGTACGGCATCCAGAAGGCGATGCCGCCGATGGCGAACGTCATCGCCGTCATCCCCAGGGTGCAGAAGACGTAGGAGGGGGTGCGCGCCAGCACCCAGTAGGCGCGCCACGGGACCTGGGCGCTCCCCCCCGCGGGTTCGCCTTCGCCCCCGCGCGGCGGCTCCTTCATCCGGAAGCATTGCACCCCCAGGAGAATTCCCGGGATGGTCACGAGGAAGAAGACCCAGCGCCAGCTCTCGTGCGCGATCCCGACCAGGCCCGAGCCCCAGGCGCCGATGCCGCTCCCGGCGATCCAGCCGCCGAGCACGTATCCCAGGGCGCTCCCGACGGGGATGGCCACGTAGAACCAGGCCAACACCCTCCCGCGCGTCCGGATCGGGTACATGTCGGCGATCATGGCCGGGGCGACCGGTCCATAGGCCGCCTCGCCGACCCCCACGAAGCAGCGCGTCAGCAGCAGGATGATGAAGGTGGTGGCCAGTCCCGAGGCGCCGCTCGCCAGGCTCCACAGGATCACCCCGATCCCCACGATCTTCCAGCGGGAATGATTCCCCGCCAGGCGGGCGAACAGGGGGGCGCCCCCCATGTAGACCAGCATGAAGGCGGTGCCCAGCAGCCCCATCAGGGCGTCCTCGGGTTTGAAACCGAGCTGCCCCTGGAGCCAGCGGATGACGGCGTTGAGGCTCTCGCTTCCGACGGCGAGTTCCCCGTTGGCGTCGAAGAAGGTGCGCTTGATGGGGCCCACCACGGCGGCCAGGACCTGCCGGTCGATGTAGTTGAACATGTTGATGAGCAGGAGGAGGGCGAGCGCCCGCCGGGCGCCGGGGTAGACGCCGGTATCCGCTGCGGTGGTGCGTTTCATGAAATCGCGAATGGCGGCCATGGGCCCCATCATTTTAGGCCGGCGCCCGCCCGGGGGCAAATAAATGTTCCTTCCCGGCGTGTCCGTAGTACAATGGCCGGCGCATTTTCCCGAACCCGGCGAAGCGCGGCGCAGCAGGTCAGGATACCGTCCGACAGAGGTGACAGATGACGAGCCAGAGCAGCGCGGGTGTTTCCCCCGCACCGAAACTGTCCATCAGGGAGAAGATCGGCTACAGCCTGGGGGACGCCGCCTCCAATCTCTTTTTCCAGACCTTCATCCTCTACCTCCCCTTTTTCTACACCGATATCTTCGGGATGCCGGCCGCGGCCATGGGCACCATGTTCCTGCTCACGCGGATCTGGGACGCGGTCAACGACCCGATCATGGGGGCGATCGCCGACCGCACGAATACGCGCTGGGGGAAATTCCGCCCCTACCTCCTGATCATGGGGCTGCCGCTCGCGCTGGGGGGCCTCCTCACCTTCACGACCCCCGGCTTCGGGACCGGGGGGAAGATCCTCTACGCCTACGTGACCTACACCCTCCTGATGATGCTCTACACCGCCATCAACGTCCCCTACTCGGCCCTGATGGGGGTCATGAGCCCCAACTCGCTCGAGCGGACCAGCGCCTCGCAGTACCGCTTCGTCGCCGCCTTCGTCGGGCAGATGATCGTGTCGGGGGCCACCCTCTATCTGGTCAGCCGGCTGGGCGGGGGGGACGCCCAGGTCGGCTGGCAGCGGACGATGGGGGCCTTCGGGCTGCTGGCCCTGGTCCTGTTCACCATCACTTTCTTCGCCACCCGGGAGCGGGTCTCCCCTCCCAGAGGGCAGAAGGCGGATACCCGGCAGGACCTCCGGGACCTGGTGCGGAACAAGCCCTGGATCCTGATCGCCGTCGCCACGGTGTTCCAGCTCCTGTTCGCCGTCATGCGCGGCTCCTCCACCCCCTATTTCTTCAAGTACTACGTGCAGGGGCAGGTGCTCGAGATCTTCTCCTGGAGAATCCCGCTCGGCATCGACGCCTTTACCTCCGCCTTCGCCACCGCCGGCAACCTGGCCACCCTGGCGGGCGCCCTCCTGGCGATCCTGTTCGCGAAACTGCTGGACAAGAAGAACGCCTACTCGAGCTTCCTGGTCGCGAGCGCCGTGATCTCCTGCGGCTTTTACTTCCTCCAGCCGCACAACGTCCTGCTGATCTTCGGCCTCAACGTCGTCGTCTCCTTCTTTATAGGGGCCGTGTCGGTCCTGCAGTGGGCCATCTACACCGACACCGCCGACTTCGGGGAGTGGAAGTTCGGGCGCCGCGCCACGGGCCTCGTCATGGCCGCGTCCCTCTTCGCCCTGAAGCTCGGCCTGGCCTTCGGCGGGACTTTCGTGGGGTGGATCCTCGACTGGCACGGGTTCGTATCCAACGCCGTGCAGACCGAGTCCGCCCTGTACGGCATCCGGATGCTCATGAGCTTCTACCCCGCCGTCTTCGGGGTGATCGGCGGCCTGGTCATGTTTTTCTACCCGCTCAAGAACCGGGTGATGCTCGAGATCGAGCACGACCTGGTTGAGAGGCGGCGCTGAACCCGGCTAGATTCTCTTCCGGATGGCGATGGTGACACCCAGGTCGGGGGCTCCGTCGTTCAGCCCCGTTTCCACCATGGTGTCCAGGTAGAGACCCGGGGTGAGCTTGAACTCGCCGCCCAGCAGGAGCGAGAGCGGGTCGTCGTTCCCCGCGAAGACGGCGGTGCGCCCCTCGAGGTAGCCGCTGAGCATGGTCCTGGGGCTCGTGCGGCAGGCCAGGCCGAGATTGTACAGCCAGCGGTTGGAGGCATCGTAGCCGGAGGGGTCCCCCACGAAAGTGTGCCCCAGTTCACCCAGAACGATCCACCGGTTGCCCGGCAATACCCGGGCGAATTCCGCGGCCAGGGTGAAGTCCTGCTTGCCCGTCCCCAGTCCCTTCGCCTCGGAGGCGGTGGGAAGCTTCAGGCTCGCAACGAGATCGATGAAGGGGAGGGGGCCGCTTTGCTGCACGGCGTAATAGCGCCCCTTGAGGACGATATCCCCCAGCCCCGACCCGCCGGTAGCCCCGGCGATCGGCTCCGCTCCTCCGTCGATCAGGGTCACCCCGCCGCCGGAGACATCCAGCCAGGGAATGGTGGCGGTGACGTCGCCGCGGGGGAAAAAGCGCTTGAGGACGGCGGCGCCATAGAGGATGTCGGTGTTTTCATCCGCCCCATAGTCGCCGGTCAGGTAGGAGAAGGCCAGCCCGTATTGCCAAGCCGGCCTGTCCTCCGCAGAAGCAGCGGGCGGGGATGAGAGCATCATCCCCGCCATGAACAATAAAACGCCGATCAGCCCGGTTCGGGGTCTCACCTTCCCGGTCCCCGCTCCGGCCTTTCCGGCTTTTCAGGCCTCTCGGGCTTTTCCGGTCTCTCCGGTCTCTCCGGTCTTGCCGGTTTCTCGGGCTTCTCCATTTTTTCGGGTCTCTCCGCCTTGGCCGGTTTTTCCACTGCCGGGCCCCTGGTTCCCGCGGTCCGTGTCCGGACCCGGTTGCGGTTCAGTTCGCCGATCTTCAGGTTGTACTTCTCCGCGATTTCGCCGAATCCGATCTCCTGCGCCCGGTCGGCCAGCACCAGTTCCAGGGCCTGGTCGTAGCTGATGGGATCGGCCTCGGTGCTTCCGGCCGAGATGGCCTCGGCCAGTTCCGCCGCCGTCTTTATGTTTCCCCATCCCATCCCGTCAACCCGCATCATCTCCACCTGCTCCGGGGTCAAGTCGGAGTTTTCCACGAGGTCATTGATATAGCCGGGCGGATTTTCAGCGTTGACGGTTTCTTCCTCGATGACGTCCGGGTCCGGGGGGTCCATGTCCGGGTCTTCCGTCTGCGCCACGACCGATGCGGCTGCCAGCAGAAGAACGGTGATCGAGGCGATGATCCAGAAACGATTCCCGACTGAATCCATTTTCAACATGAGGTCTTCTCCTTGCGTGGGGGCATGCCCCCGTTGACGATCCCGATACTCCCCGTATCGGCCGGTTCGGGTTCCACCTCTGCTCCCGCCTTCAGAAGGTATAGCCGACCGTGAATTTGAATTCCGGGCTGTCGATCATCCCCACCTTGATCTCCGCCATCAACCCTTTGCTCTGTTCGAGCCCCACGAGCACGTTGAAGCCGCCGCCGGCGTCGGTGTCGCTCTCCCGGCCGTCGGATCCCCCGAAGCGGTAGACGTTGAGCGCCGGCCCGGCTCCGATGTAGAGCGAGAGATCGCGCTTGGGGAGCGGAATCCCGTAGGCGAACTCGAAGTTGGCGGCCACGCCGGTGAGGTCGCTCCCCACCCCGATTTCCAGGTTGGGCCGGAAGGTCAGGTTGGCCAGCAAGGGTTCGGAGACCAGGTGGCCGCCGAAGTGAAACTGGTCGGGATCGACCCCCGCCCCGGCGCGCACGCCGAAGCGCGTCTCGGCCATCGCGCCGGCCGCGGCAAAACACATCAGCATTCCCAGCAACAGGACCATTCTCTTCTTGATCATCGGATGTCAGCTCCTTGGTAACGGTCTGCCGTCATGGCGACGCCCTAGTGGTAAGCAAATCCGGTTCCAGTGTCCCTGATGGCTGCGCAGGCAGGAACATATGGAAAAAACAGTACTTCTCCCCCGAGTGGCTGCGCTCCGACGGGAAGCGAGCGGGAATTTTTCCCCGATTCCCGGATTCCCCTGTTTGTGCCGGGAAAAAAATAGGTTGGTGTGATGAAAAACACACCATGCAGAAGCGCATGTTTAGTACATTCGCACCATATGGCGGTTGTGGCTCAACTTTTCCGAAGGGGGCGTATGCCGACAGCACTCAGGCATTTTTCCGGAATGCTTCGTTTCCCGGGGCGGGCTCCGCGGGGGATTCTGATCGCGCTCGCCCTGCTCGCCGCGGGCCTGGCGTCCCTCCCGCTCCTGTCGGCTCCCGGTTTCGATCACGCCAGGACCGGCTACCCGCTGGAGGGCCTGCACGCCGGGCTGGGCTGCGATTCGTGTCACCTGGACCCGGTCTTTTCCCGGGTGGGGAAGCGATGCGCCGATTGTCACGCAGACATTCACCGCCGGCAGCTGGGGAGCGACTGCGCCGAATGTCACACGGTCCGCGACTGGCGTCGCGTCGCGCGCGACGCCGGCGGGCACCTGAACCGGTTCCCCCTCATCGGCGCCCACGCCCGGACCGAGTGCGAATCGTGTCACACCGGCGGGGCCGTCGGTCTGTTCCGCGGCCTCGACACCGCCTGCGTTTCCTGCCACCTCGAGGAATACCGCGCCGCGGCCGTGAACCACGAGTCGGCGGGCTTCCCCACGCAGTGCGAATCCTGCCACGGCATGCAGAACTGGAGCGCCGCATCCGGGCATTCGGGTCTGACCGCTTTCCCGCTTACGGGGGCCCACGCCCCGCTCGACTGCGGGCAGTGCCACGCCGGCGCGGGTTACGGGGGGCTGACGGGCGACTGCGTGTCGTGCCACACGAGTGATTTCGACGGCGCCGCAAACCCGAACCACGTCACGGCCGGCTTCCCCGGCGACTGCACGGTCTGCCATGGTACCTCCGCCTGGGTTCCGGCGCGGTACGATCACCCCGCGTTCCCCATAAGGAGCGGCGCCCACGCGGGGAAGTGGTCCGCCTGCGGCGACTGCCACACCAATTCCGCCAATTACTCCCTGTTCACGTGCCTGACCTGCCACGAGCACGAAAGGACCTCCATGGATGAGGAGCACGGGGGTGTCTCCGGTTACGTCTACAACAGCTCCAACTGCTACGCGTGCCACCCGGATGGCCGGGAGTAGGGGGAATTCGTGCGGGATCCAAGCGCAGGAATACAGTTCGTCTTTCGGGCGATCATGGTCTGTGCCCTTATGCTGGGTGCGGAGAGCCCCCTTCGCGCCGGCGAGGGCACGATCCGGGTCAAGCACGTGCTCCAGGGCGCGGTATACCTGGAAGTCGCCGGCACTCCGCTTTCGGTGGGGCAAAGGCTCCTTATCGGCCGCAGCGGGGCGGGGGGGACCGTGGAGGTGGCCGAAATCGAGATCGAATCGGTGGCCGCGGTTTCCGCCGTCGGCAGGGTGGTCACCTCGAGCACTGCGGTGGTCCCCGGCGACCGGGCATATCTCGATCGCGATGAAATGGGGCGGATCGGAGCGACCGCCCGGGAAACGGACGCCAACCGGGTCAGGGGCCGGCTGGGTGTCGATTGGAGCGCACTGCAGCTCCCCGGGGAAGGAGTCGGGTCCTCGCAGCTGGGCTTCATGCTCCGGATGGATGCCGGGCGCCTGGGGGGCACCCACTGGAGCGTCAAAGGTCACTATCGGGGGAGGGTCCAGTCGAGGAAGGATTCCACGCGCCGGGAGACGCTTACCGATCTCATCAACCGGACCTATCATCTGGGCCTTCAGTACGACAATCCCGATTCCCCCTGGGTCGCGGGGGCAGGGCGCCTCTACGTCCCCTGGGCCGCCAGCCTGAGCACGATCGACGGATTCTACCTGGGAAGGCGGTTCGGTAAGCAGACGGCCGGGATTTTCGGGGGGACGACGCCCGATCCGAGCAGCTGGAACTACAATCCCGACCGCCAGCTGGCCGGGGCTTTCGTCAATACCGAAAGGGGCAGCTTCGAGTCGTTCCGGTTTACGGGCACCGCCGGGATCGCGCTCGCGCGCGTGGACTGGAAACCCGACCGCCAGTTCGGGTTTTTCGAGAACGGGATTTTTTACCGGCGCCGGCTCTCCGTCCACAACAACCTGGAGGTGGATCTGCGCAACGCCTCCCGGAATTCCGGGAGTCGGGAAATACTGCTGACCCGGAGCCACACCACGGTCCGGCTGCAGCCCCACAAGGCGATCACGTTCAACGTGAGCCAGAACTATTTCCGCAACCTTCCCACCTTCGACCCGCGCCTGATCGGGACCGGGCTGGTGGACAGGTTCCTGTTCCAGGGGCTGAGCGGGGGATTCCGGCTGGCACTCCCGCACCGGGTGAGCGTTTTCGGCAACGCCGGCAGGAGCAGCCGGACCGGGGACCGGCGGGCCGCCTGGAACTACCTGGGGGGCGCCGGCGTGGACGACGTCCTCGGGTCGGGTCTGCAGGCCGAATACCGCTATTCGAAGTTCGACAGCTCCTTCGGCCGCGGCACCTACCAGAGCGCCGGGTTCGGCCGCGAAGTGGGAACGGGCTTCGGGTTCGACGTGCAGCTCGGGCAACAGAACCTGGAGTCAGCCTACACGACCCGCAGTCGCGCGCGTTTCGTCAACGCCAACGCCGACTGGTCCCTGGGGGCCCGCTACTTCCTCGGGGGCGGAGTGACCGTCTACCGCGGGCAGGGAGAGGATTACAACCAGTATTTTCTCACCCTGGGGTATAGGTTCGACAACCGCCGGTAGAACTACCCGGAGGCGCAGCCGCGGATGGTGGCGATGAGGTCCTCGGCGGGCCCCCCCTTGCTGAGATAGGCCACGGCCCCCGCTTCCTTCATGGCTTCGGCGATCTGGGAGTCGAGGTGCATCGACAGCCCGATGATGTTCGTGTTCGGGATTTCGGCCTTGATCCTGCGGCTGACGTCGATCCCCGTCATCTTCCCGAGGTTGACGTCCATGATGACGACGTCGGGCCTCAGCTCCCGGGTGAGCGCCATGGCCTCGGCGCCGTCGGCCGCGCCGCCGACGACCTCGATATCCGATTCGAACTGCAGCAGCCCCTTCAGGCCGTCGCGCATGATCTTGTGATCGTCCACGATCAGGACGCGGCACCTCCGGCGCCGGTGCGAGACGGCGCGGATGCCCCTCTCCACCGGCGATTGCGGAGGCTCCCCGCCGGCGGAGAGGGGACGGTCGCCGGCCGGGGCCCAGAGGGTGACGACGGTCCCCCTCCCGGGGGCCGAGTCCACCTCCATGCAGCCGCCCATATGCATGAGCCGTTCCTGGACGCTGAACAGTCCGAACGTCATCTCCCCGGGCCTGCGGTTCCGGAGGATGCCGGGATCGAACCCCTTCCCCCGGTCCGACACGATCAGCTTGATCCTCCCGTCGTCGGTCCGCCAGAGCCCCAGCCCGACCTCGGCGACGGCCGCGTGCTTGACGGCGTTGAAGAGGAGTTCGCGCGCGCATTCGAACAGGAGGAACCGCATCTCCTCTCCCGCCGGTTCGGCCGTCTTGTCGGTGCACAGGGTCACCCGGGTGCCGGTCTTCTCCCCGATGCTTGCGGCCAGCCATTCCAGGGCCCCGGCGAGGCCCGATTCGTGGAGGGCGGGGGGGCTGAGGTCCATGGTAAGGGACCGGGAGGCCTCCAGGGCCTCCATCAGGATGGCGTCGATGTCGGCGGCCGTCTCCTCCATCCGCCCCCGGCCGGAGTCGCGCTTCAACCGGCCCAGCTGCATGCGGGCGGCCACGATGAGCTGCTGGATATGGTCGTGCAGGATGCCCGCCAGGCGCCTGCGCTCCCGCAGCTCCGCCTGGCTGAGCTGGTTGGCGAGAGCGCGCAGCTGGTCGGCCTGCTGCCTGACCTCGGCCGTCCGCTCCGCCACCCGCCGTTCCAGCGTCTCGTTCAGCCTGCGGACCTCCTGCTCGGCCTTCATCCGTTCCGTGATGTCCTGGGAGATGCCGAAGCCGCCCAGAAGGCTCCCCTCCCCGTCAAATTCCGGGTAGGCCTTTTCTCTCACCCAGCGGGTTTCCCCCCCGGCCAGGATGCGGTGCTCGATGGCGTAGGACCCGCTCTGTATGCCCGCCCGCCATGCGCGGTCTACCTGGTCGCGGTCCTCCGGGTGCACGGTGGCCAGAAACTTTTCGTAATTCATGGGGGTCCCGGCCGGAATTCCGAAGGTCCGGTAGTTCTCGTCCGACCAGGTCAGGATATCCTTGCGCAGGTCGAGGCGCCACCACCCGATCTGCCCGACCTCCTGGGCCCGGGTGAAATCCTCCCGGCTCTGCCGCAGGGCCGCCTCGGTTTCCTTGAGGCGGTGGATGTCGGTGCTCGTGCCGAACCAGCGGACGATCCTCCCTTCCGGGTCCAGCATCGGCCAGGCGCGCACCAGGAACCACCGGTACCCGCCGTCCCTCCCTCTCGTGCGCAGCTCATGCTCGAACAGCGTTCCTTCCCGTACCGATTTTTCCCAGGTCGCGACGGTGGGGGCGAGATCGTCCGGGTGCACGATTCCGCTCCAGCCGCTCTCTCCCGCCGGGTCGACGTCCTCACCGGTGTATTCGTAGAAGCGGCGGTTGAACCACTCGATGTCCCCCCGGGTGTTTGCCGTCCATACGATCTCGGGGAGCCCCTCGGCCAGCGCCCTCAGCCGCGCTTCGCTCTGCAGCATCGACTCCTCGGCCCGCTTCTGAGCGGTGATGTCCTGGATGAGGGCGAGGATCCATTTCGGCTCCCCCCCCGCCGCTCGCACCAGCGAGACGTTCTTGTGGACCCAGACGCTGTCCCCGTCCTTGCGAAGGTAGCGGTTGTCCACCGCGAAGTCGGATATCCGCCCGGAAAGCATGCGGTCGATCAGCCTCACGTTTTCGGCCGAGTCCTGCGGGTGGATCAGGTCCTGGAACCGCAGGGCCCGCAATTCGTCGATGGTACGCCCCGTGATGCGGCAGTAGGCCGCATTGGCGTCGAGGAACCGGCCCGAAGGGTCCGTCATGGCGAAGCCGACGGTGGCGTTGGCGAAGGCGCTGCGGAATTTTTCCTCGCTCTCCCTGAGCGCCCCATCGATCCGGAGGCGCTCGCTGATGTCGGTGCCGATGGCCAGGATCTCGACCAGCTCCCGGTACATGGCTTCGCTGAGGCGCGGCGCTTCCCGGGCATCCCTGCCGGAACTGTCGGCGCGCTTCGGATCGTTCTGGGGCGGCATCGGCTTCGTCGTTCCTTTCGCCGGAGGTGAACGTATCATAGCAAAATCCGGCGCGGCGGGGGGAGCGGTTCGTGCCGAAAAGGGTGTTTTTGCATTCCGGGCGGATCTGGTCCATAGTGTGATAACGGCCGGCCGATGCCGGCATCCGGCCGGAAACGGGTCCTGGAGATTGCCCTGTGAGCGGAAAAAAGCGAGTCCTGCTGCTGATCGCGATCATGGCGGGCGCCTGCGTGGCGTCCACGGCCACCGCCGTCCTCCTTCTCTATCGGGTGGCGTTCGAGGAGCAGCGCGATATCCTCGTCTCCATCGCCCGGAACCACGCCCGCCTCATCGAGGAACTGACGGACACCGGCGGCGGGAGGGCGCCCGACGCATCCGGCGACCTGGAAGGCGAGCTGCTGCAGAAGGTGGCCGAAGCGCACAAGCATTTCGAGGGGATCGGCCATACCGGGGAGTTCAAGCTGGCCAAGCGGGTGGGCGACGACATCGTCTTCATCCTGGACCATCGCTACCGGGAGGACAAACAGGTCCCGGTCCCGCTCGACTCGGGCCTGGCCGAGCCGATGAGGATGGCGCTGCTGGGCGGTTCGGGCAGCATGGTGGGGCTGGATTACAGGGGGGTGAAGGTGCTCGCGGCCTACGAACCCGTTCCCGCCCTGGGCTGGGGCATCGTCGCCAAGGTGGATCTCGCGGAGCTGAGGGTCCCCTTCGCGCGGGCGGGGCTCCTCGCCATGATCATCGCCAGCGTGGTGGTGCTGGCCGGGGCCCTGCCCTTCATCCGGGTCACCAATCCCATCATCGCCCGCCTCCAGGCCCAGGCCCGGCGCCTGGCGAGGATGGTGGAATCTCTTCGGCGCAGCGAGGAGGAGCTGCGCCGGGCGCGCGACGAAATGGAGGGCCGCGTCAGGGAGCGGACGGCCGAACTGGCCGGGGTCAACGACCGGCTGGAAGCCGAGGTGCTGGAGCGCGCCCGGGCCGAGGAGCGCCTGCGCGCCCTCTGGGGCATCGCCGAGAAGGTGAACGCGGAAGCGGGCGACCTCTGCGACCATATCCTTGAAGGCACGCTCCGGATGACGCGCAGCCGCTATGCCTTTTACGGTTTCGTGAACCAGGAGGAGAGCCGGATGACGATGTATTCCTGGTCCCGGGACGCGCTCTCCGAGTGCGGGATCTCCCCGCGCCCGGAGGAATTCGAGATCGCCGGCGCCGGAATCTGGGCGGAGGCGGTCCGGCAGCGGCGGGTGGTGATCGTGAACGACTACGCGGCGGACCACCCGGGGAAGAAGGGGCTGCCGGAGGGCCACGTCCCCCTCACCCGGGTCCTGATGGTGCCCGTCTTCGGCCACAACCGGATCGTCGCCATCGTCGTGGCGGCGAACAAGGAGACCGGTTACGACGACGAGGATGTCCGGCAGCTGGAGGCGTTCGCCTCCGGCGTGCAGCTCATCATCGAGCAGCGCAGGATGGAAAGCGCGCTGCGCGACTCGGAGCGGTCGTGCCGGCTGCTGTCGCGCCAGGTCATCGACTCGCAGGAGAAGGAGCGGAAGTGGCTGGCTTACGAGATTCACGACGGCATCGGCCAGTCGCTGGCCGCCATGAAATACCGCGCGGAGGGGTGCGTCCGGATGGCCGGGAGCGCCCTCCCCGCGATCTCAGGGGAGCTGAATGCCCTGGTCGGGATGATCCGGGAGGCGATCGACGAGGTGCGCAGGATCCAGAACGACCTGCGCCCCGCGTACCTGGACGTGATGGGGCTGCTCGAAACGATGGCCGATTTCTGCGAAAATTTCCGCGCGACCTACAAGGGGGTGGATGTCTCCCTGAAAATCGACATCACCGAGCCGGAGGTCCCCGACGCCCTGAAGGTGCCGATCTTCCGCATTCTCCAGGAGGCGATGAACAACGCCGCCAAGCACAGTCATGCCGACCGGATCGCCGTCGGGATCGGCAAGGGGGAACGGATCGAACTGAGGATCTCGGATAACGGGGCCGGGTGCGACCCGGGGGAAACATCCTCCGCCGGCGGGCAGGGAAGGAACCTGGGGCTTTTCAGCATGAGGGAACGGGCCGAACTGAGCGGCGGTTCGCTCCAGTTCAGGTCCGCTCCCGGCGAGGGGACCGAGGTCAGGGCTTCCTGGCCCGTTCCCGATGTCTAAACCTCCCGAGGCCGGAAGGCACGGATGACGCGGATCAGGGCGGCGACCGGCTCGTTTTTGCCGAGGCACGAGGCCGCGCCGGCCCGGCGCATGGCCTCGGCGATGCTCCCGGACGGGTTGAGGCTATAGCCGATCACCCGGGTTCCGGGTTGAGCCAGGGCGATCCGCCGGGTCGCCTCGATGCCGTCGAGTCCCGGCATCTGCACGTCCATGACGATCACGTCCGGGCGGAGTTCGCGGGCAAGATCCACGGCCATCCGCCCGTCGGACGCCTCCCCCACCACCTCCAGGCTCTCCTCCCGCTCCAGGACGCGGGCAAGACTCTTCCTCAGGGCCGGGTGATCGTCAGCCAATAGAATCCGGATGGGTCTGCCCATGTTCCGAGCCCCGAAATGGACCATAAAGGGGAGAGACAGCGTCATTATCTTCGCAGGGGGTGCCGGGGTGTATCGGGGTTTCCCCCATGGGAGGGGGTATAAAACCCTGAGGGGCGGGTCCGGGATGCGCCCGGGAGTCAGGGTTCGAGGGGGGTCAGGCCTTCTCGGACCGCGTACTTGGTCAGCTCGGCGACGCTGTGGATATCGAGCTTCTCCATGATCTTCTGGCGGTGGACCTCGATCGTCTTCACGCTCAGGTTGAAGGACCAGGCGATCTCCTTGGTCGACTTCCCCTCGGCCAGGAGCTGCAGCACCTCGCGCTCCCGGGGGGAGAGGGGGGCGGCGGGGGTTTCGGTCTGGAGGATCTTCTGCACGTAATCGTTGCGCAGGACGGTGGCGACCTGGGGGCAGAGGTAGGTCTCGCCCGAGAGCACCGCGCGGATGGCGGAGAGCACTTCGTCGAAGTCGCAGTCCTTCAGCAGGTACCCCGAAGCCCCCGCCTTGAACACGTCCGCGACGAACTTCTGCCCCGAATACATCGAGAGGATGATGACCTTCGCCCCGGGGGAATGGCCGATGATCTGGCGGGTGGCTTCGATGCCGTTCATGTCGTGCATGGAGATGTCCATGAGGACGACGTCGGGGCGGTGTTCGCGGCAGAGCCGGACCGCCGTCCGGCCGTCCTCCGCCTGGGCCACGACCTCGATGCCGGGCTCGCTTTCCAGCAGGCCGCACATCCCCGAGCGGAGGATCTTGTGGTCGTCGGCGAGCACGACCCTTACCGTTTTGCGGCCGGTCCCCTTCCGCTCGTCCGATTGCATGCTGCCGGTCATAGGGCTTGTGTCTTCCTGGTTCAGAACGGCGTTTACAGCTGATCCATTATAATACCTCCCGCATTCCCCCGCAAAGGCGCAAGCATCCCCGCACCCGGTCACGCCCGGGTTAGGGATTTTGGAAGCCCCGAATAGGGGACCCCCTGATTGTGACCGAGGTCACGCAAATCATACATTGGGCTCACGACGACACCGGCATTCGGCCGGTGGTACAGGGAAATGAGTTCCTGAATGAAACAGCGAACAGGGTCCTCAAACATGAAGCCAGGGGTTGCCGCGGCTTTCGTGCCCGGGCAACACGGAGTGAATTTGGCATTCACGGGTGTGAATGAAAGGAGAAACCGAATGAAGAGGCACAAGGATTGGATATCTGTGCGTCTCCTCTTTTTGGCGCTGATGGCGCTCGCCCTGGGTGCAAGCCAGGTGCAGGCGCAGCCGACGGCCAAAAAAGAAAAGAAAGTCACCTATAGGGGCGGGAAGCTGACGACCCAGGAGCAGAAGGCGGCCGCCGAGCGTGCGGCCGAGATCGGCCTGCTCCCCGGCGCCGCCGCCCTGGAAAGCGCCGCGGCGCCCGAGGGAATCGAAGGCCCCGGCGGGGTTCCCCACTATTTCGGCCCCTACGGCAACTGGGCCTTCAGCCCGCTGCCCAAGGGTTCGATCGGCTCGATCGCCGTCGACAACGGCGGGAGCGGTTACACCGGCCCCACCGTGGAGATTCTCGATGTATACAAGACCGGCACCGGCGCCAGCGCGACGGCCGTATTGAATGGAGGTGTGATTGAAAGCATCACCGTCGACGCCGCGGGGACCGGGTACACCGCCCCGATGGTTGTGATCACCGACCCCACCGGGACGGGGGCGGAAGCGACCCCCATCCTCGCCGACCTTTCGGGCGGCATCCGCAAGTTTGTCAACCGCCTGCCTGGGCTCGGCTCCGGCGCGGCCAACGACCTCGGGCAGTTCATCCCCGTCGGGGTTCCGGAAACCACCGACCGGTTCAGCGGCCAGATGGCCGACTACTACGAAATCGCCCTGGTCGAGTACGAGGAACAGCTGCACTCCGACCTGCCGCCGACCAGGCTGCGGGGCTACGTGCAGATCGTTCCCCAGGGATGGTCAGGCACGGACGTCCTGGGAAACAGCTATTCGGCCGTGCCGCTGACGACCGAGAACGGGCTGACCGAAAACATCCAGATCGGGGGGGCGCAGGCTTACGGCGCCACTCGACCGCACTATCTCGGGCCCACCATCGTCGCACGGGGGCGGGTGCACGGAATCCAGAAGGATCCGGATGTGGCCGTGGCCGAGCAGGGGACCCCGGTGCCGGTGCGCATCAAGTTCTACAACCTGCTCCCCACCGGTGAGGGGGGAGACCTCTTCCTGCCGGTGGACGAGACGGTCATGGGCGCCGGGTACGGCCCGGCCGGACCGGGAGGCGCGTACGACATGTACACGCAGAACCGGGCCACCGTCCATCTGCACGGCAACAACACCATCTGGCTGAGCGACGGTAACGTCCACCAGTGGATCACCCCGGCGGGGGAGAACACCCCGTATCCCGCCGGCGTCAGCGCGCGCAACGTCCCCGACATGGACGGCTGCTCCTCCGACCCGAACGAGCCGCTTCTCCCGGGGGGCAGCGGGTGCATGACGCTCTATTACACCAACGCCCAGAGCGCCCGGCTGCAGTTCTACCATGACCATGCCCACGGCATCACCCGCCTCAACGTCTACTCCGGCCAGGCGGCCGGGTACCTGTTGACCGATGCGGTGGAGCAGGACATGATCCACGGCACCAACGTGACCGGCGTCAACCCGGACGGCCTCGAGGTCCTGCCGGGCCTTGGAATCCCGCTGGTCATCCAGGACAAGACCTTCGTCGACGCCGAGACGATCTACGCCCAGGACCCTACCTGGAACTGGGGCGTGACGCCCGGCGCCGCCCGTACCGGCGACCTCTGGTACCCGCATGTCTACATGACGGTCCAGAACCCGTGGGACCTCACCGGCACCAACGCCTTCGGCAAGTGGCACTACGGGCCCTGGTTCAACCCGCCGACCCCGGAATGCACCGAAGGGTCGCCGGTGGGCTGCATCGAGGTCGGCCCGGTTCCGAACCCCTACTACCAGCCGATCTGCGACGGCCTGCCGGACGCGGTCAACGCCGAGTGCACGGCCCCCTGGGAACCGCCGATGATGCCCGGCGTGCCCAATCCTTCCATGCCGGGAGAGAGCTTCTTTGACACGATGCTGGTCAACGGAACCCCCTATCCCTTCCTGGAGGTGGAGCCCAAGGCTTACCGGTTCCGCGTCCTGAACGCGTCCAACGACCGCTTCGTCAACCTGCAGCTCTACGTGGCGGCGGACAAGAATACCCCGACCACGGCCAACGAGAGCGGCAGCGCAACCGTGCTGTGTGACGGCGCGGTCACGGACCCCTCCCTGTGCACCGAGGTGAAAATGGTGCCGGTGAGCGTGCTTCCGGACAACCAGGACGGGGCGCTCGAGAGCGGGGTGCCCGATCCCGAAACGGCGGGACCGGAATGGTGGATGATCGGCACCGAGGGGGGCTTCATGCCGAAGCCGGTCCGGGTGCCGCAGCAGCCGGTCGGCTGGAACCTCGACAAGGGCTACTTCAGCTACGGGATCGTCAACCAGCACTCCCTCTACATCGGCGCGGCCGAGCGGGCGGACGTGGTGGTCGATTTCAGCGCCTACGCGGGCAAGACCCTCATCCTCTATAACGACGCGCCGGCGCCGGTCCCGGCGGGCGCCGCCCCTTTTGACAACTACACGGGGAACGGCAACCAGATGGACTCCGGCGCGGCGCCCAACACCCTGCCCGGCTACGGCCCCAACACCCGGACCGTCATGCAGATCCGGGTGGCCGCGGCTGCGGCCGTGCCCACCCCCGACGTCACCTTCGAAAACCTGGAAGCGGTCTTCGCGAAGACCGATTCGAAGCGCGGGGTGTTCGAGGTTTCCCAGGATCCGATCATCATCCCCCAGGAAGCCTACAACAGCGCCTACAACCAGTCGTTCCCGGCTTCGGCCGCCGAGCAGTACATCCAGATCGCCGAAACCTCCAAGACCTTCAATCCCATCGACGAACAGGGCGGGATTCAATCCCCCGTCACTCTGCCGCTCGAGATGAAGGCGATGCACGACGAAATGGGAGGCGTGTACGACACCATGTTCGGCCGGATGAGCGGGATGCTGGGGCTCAGTATCCTGAATTCCCCCATCCATGTCCTGATTCCGTATGGCCTGGCGTCCCCCCCCACCGACATCGTGATGGGGTCGATGGAGGCGAAGCCGATCGGCATCATGCCGGACGGGACCCAGATCTGGAGAATCTTCCACAACGGCGTGGACACCCACCCCGTTCACACCCACCTGTTCCACGCCCAGCTGATCAACCGCGTCGACCAGAGCGGCCAGGTGACCGCGGGGACGGAGCCGGTCGACCCGACCGAACTGGGCTGGAAGGACACCTTCAAGATCAATCCGCTCGAGGTCACCTACATCGCGATGCGGCCGACGATCCCGATGCAGGATCAGCTCCCCTTCGAGGTGCCTGACAGCATCCGGCTGATCGACCCGTCGATGCCGGAGGGGGCCACCCTCATCCCGCCGCCGCCGGCGGGATGGTTCGACCCGGCCGGAAACCCGATCCCGGAGATCCGCAACCATTACGTCAACTTCGGCTGGGAGTACGTGTGGCACTGCCACATCCTCTCGCACGAAGAGATGGACATGATGCACTCCCTGGTGTTCGTGGTCCCGCCGTCGCCGCCCACCGATCTCGCCGCCAACGTGACCGGGAACGGCAACAACCGGAGGGTCAACCTTTCGTGGACCGACAACTCCACCCGGGAGGCCCGGTTCACGGTGCAGCGGGCGACCAACGCCGATTTCAGCACGGGCCTGGCGACCTTCGACGTCGTCAACCCCTCGCCCGAAATCGGGTCCGTCGTGACGTTCCAGGATCGAAGGCCCCCGAACAACACCCTGTACTGGTACCGGGTATTCGCCATCGGCGAGACGATCGGGGACACCCAGGTCTACCCCACTTCCCCCATCGGCTTCCCGACCATGTCGGCCAACTCGGTCTCCGACGCCATCATGGTCCCGGTGGGGAACGCCCCGACGGCGCCTTCGGTGCCGGCGGCTCCGAGCAACCTTTCCGCGTCGGTGTCGGGGCTCCAGGTCGATCTGACCTGGACCGACAACTCCAACAACGAAACGGGTTTCGTCATCGAGCGCTGCATGGTCGTGGCGCCGGCGAACACCTGCGGCGACTACGCCCAGATCGCCCTGGCGGGAGCGGGAACGACGTCCTATTCCGACAACACGGTGCTGGGTGGGAGGCGGTACTCCTACCGCGTGAAGGCGGTCAACGGGGCCGGCTCTTCGGCCTATGCCACGCTCGACTGGCCGGTGACGGTGGCCGCCCTGGCGGCCCCGGCCAACGTAACCGTATCGGTGGCGCCCCAGGGCAATCATTACCGGGCGACTCTGAGCTGGGAGTACGCGGGAAGCGCGACCGGTTTCGAGATCCAGCGTGCCTCCAATTCCACCTTCACCTCGGACCTGGCCACCTTCAACGATTCGGCCAGCCCGCTGACCCAGAACGTGAATCGCAACTCCGTCTACTACTACCGGATCCGGGCGATCACGCCCACCGGTACCTCCGCCTGGACGAACGCGCAGCCGTTCCCCATACGGACCGGTCCGAATTTCTAACCGAAGTCTCCACCGGGGGAGGGAGCGATCCCTCCCCCTCAACCTTTTTATCGACAGAGGACTTATGAAGACGCCCGCGAGATTCATGACCATTGTGGTCCTGGTGGCGGGAACCTTTTTTGCCGGATACATGGCCAGCCGGCACATCGGTCCCGCCACCTCTTCAGCCGCCTCGGAGCAGGCGCCGGTTTACGCCTGCCCGATGCACCCGCAATACCGCTCCGACCACCCCATGGATTGTCCCATTTGCGGCATGCGCCTGGAACCGCTGGCGTCCGGCGGCGAGGGCGCCGCATCCGGCACGCACGGCTCCGAGGAGCCGGGGACGGTCCGGATCGGCTCCGCGAAGCGGCAGCTGATCGGCGTGCGCACCGACGAAGTCCGTCGTTCCTCCGCTTCCCAGGTCCTGCGGGTGCCCGGCCGGGTGACGGTGGACGATCAGCGGCTCTACCGCGTCATCGCGGCCACCGACGGGTGGATCCTCGAGCTGGGGCCGAATACGGTCGGCCGCTCGGTCAGGCGCGGCCAGCTGCTGGCCACCTATTACACCCGGGACCTGCTCGCCTCCGAGCAGCTGTTCCTGGTCAGCGTCAGCGGCAACAACCCGGCGCAGAGAGGGTCGGCCAGCTACGGTTCCCTCAAAACCGGGACGAGCCTGATCCCGCAGTACCCGGTCGATTCGCTCCGCAACCTCGGCATGAGCGACCGCCAGATCGCCGATGTCGAGAAGGCCCGCATCCCGGCGCCCGACATCAAGATCTACTCGCCCGTCACCGGTTACGTCCTGGCGCGCAACGTCTCCCCCGAGCAGCGGTTCGACAAGGGGACCGAGTTCTACCGCATCGGGGACATCAGCCGGGTGTGGGTCCTGACCGACATTTTCGAAAAGGACCGGGAATTCCTGACGCCGGGGACGAAGGCGACCGTTCTCTACCAGGGACGGAAGCTCGAGGCCAGCATGAGTGACGCCCTCCCGCAGTTCGACTCCGAGTCGCGCATCCTGCAGACCCGGTTCGAGCTGGACAACCCCGGACAGGTGCTGCTCCCCGACATGTTCGTCGACGTCGAGCTCGAGATCGAGAGGCGCGACGCCGTGACGGTCCCCGCCGACGCCGTCATCGATTCGGGGCGCAGGAAGACCGTCTACCTGGAGCGGGAAGCCGGGGTGTTCGAGCCGAGGCTGGTGGAAACCGGATGGCGCCTGGGCGACCGCGTGGAAGTCACCCGCGGGCTGGAACCCGGCGAACGGATCGTGGTCTCGGGCAACTTCCTGATCGATTCCGAAAGCCGCATGAGAATGCCGGCGGGCCAAACGGCCGCGGCGTCCGCCAAGGCCGGGACGGTGAAGGACCCGGTGTGCGGAATGGATGTCGACCCGAATTCCGACCGCACCCTGAAAACCGGGCACCAGGGCAAGACCTATTACTTCTGCTCGGAGATGTGCAGGAAGAATTTCGAGGCGAACCCGGCGAAGTATCTCCCCAAAAAAGAGGCGCCGTCCCAGGTCGCGACGGCGAAGGACCCGGTGTGCGGCATGGACGTCGACCCGGCTTCCGACCGCACCCTGAAAACCGAGTACCAGGGGAAGACGTATTACTTCTGCGCGGAAATGTGCAGGGAGAGGTTTGAGGCGGATCCCGAAAAGTATGTCCACGCGATGGCGGAGGGGGACATGCACGGGATGCACACCCACGAATGATCGCGCGCATCATCGATTTTTCCGCGCGCAACCGCCTCATCGTCCTCACCCTCGTGGCCGTAGCCGCCATCTACGGCTGGTGGTCGATGAAGCATGTCGCGCTCGACGCGATCCCGGACCTGAGCGACACGCAGGTCATCATCTATTCGCGCTGGGACCGCAGCCCCGACATCATCGAGGACCAGGTCACCTACCCGATCGTGGCCGCCATGCTGGGGGCCCCGGGAGTCCGGGCGGTGCGCGGGTTTTCCGATTTCGGGTATTCGTTCGTCTACGTCATCTTCGATGACGGGACCGACATCTACTGGGCCCGCACCCGCACGCTCGAATACCTCTCCGGGGTGCTCCAGTCGCTGCCGGAGGGGTGTAAAACCGAACTGGGGCCCGATGCCACCGGGCTGGGCTGGGTCTTCCAGTACGTGCTGGAGGACACCTCCGGCAACCATACCCTGGCCGACCTCCGGTCGCTCCAGGACTGGTACCTGCGCTACCACCTCCGTTCGGTGCCCGGGGTCGCGGAAGTAGCCCCCATCGGCGGGTTCGGCAAGCAATACCAGGTGAGCCTGGACCCGAACCGGCTCCTTTTCTACGACATCCCGATCAACGACGTGGTCGACGCCATCCGCGGCAGCAACAGCGAAACGGGCGGCCGCCTGATCGAACTCGGCGGCGCCGAATACATGGTGCGCGGCCGCGGTTACGCCCGGTCGCTCGAGGATCTCGAGTCGGTCGTGGTCGCCGCCAGCCGGAACGGAACCCCGATCCGCGTCAAGGACATCGGGCGGGTGGCGCTCGGGCCCGATATCCGGCGCGGGGTCGCGGACCTGGACGGGACCGGCGATGTCGTCTCGGGCATCATCGTGATGCGCCAGGGGGAGAACGCCCTCGACGTCATCGGGAGGGTGAAGGAGAAGATCCGCCAGATCGAGCCGGGGCTCCCCCCCGGGGTCCGGGTCGTCCCGATCTACGACCGTTCGGAGCTCATCCACAATTCGATCAACACGCTGCGGAACACCGTCATCGAGGTGATCGTCACCGTGTCCCTCATCGTGCTCCTCTTTCTGTGGCACATCCCGAGCGCGCTGATCCCGATGATCACCATCCCCGTCGCCGTCCTCATCGCCTTCATCCCCTTTCGGGGGATGGGGATCACGGCCAACATCATGTCGCTCGGGGGGATCGCCATCGCCATCGGAGCCATGGTGGACGCGGCCATCGTCGTGGTCGAGCAGGCGCACAAGAAGCTCGAGGTCTGGGAGGGTTCGGGGCGGCGCGGGGATTACCGCGAGGTGGTCATTTCGGCGGTGAAGGAGGTCGGGAGCACGAGCTTCTTCGCCCTCCTCGTCATCGCCGTCTCGTTCATCCCGGTTTTCGCCCTGGAGGCCCAGGAGGGGCGCCTGTTCAAGCCGCTGGCCTATACGAAAACGCTGGGGATGATCGTGGCCGCGATGCTGGCCATCACCCTCGACCCGGCGCTGCGCCTCACCTTCACCCACCTCAGGAACTTCAGCTTCCGCCCGCGGTGGATGTCCCGCACGGCCAACGCGCTCTTCGTGGGCCGGATCCGGTCCGAGGACCATCACCCCGTCAGCAAGGGGCTGATACGGTTCTACGAACCGGTCTGCAGGTGGTCGCTCGAGCACAAGGGGGTCGTCATTGCGGGAGCCCTGATGCTCATGATGGCCACCATCCCGGTCTTCATGTCGCTCGGCTCCGAGTTCATGCCCCCGCTGTACGAAGAGGCCCTGTTCTACATGCCTTCGACCATGCCGGGGATCTCGATCGGGGAGGCGCAGCGGGTGCTGCAGGTCACCGACCGGTTGATCCAGTCGGTGCCGGAGGTGGACCGGGTGCTGGGCAAGGCGGGGCGCGCGGAGACCTCGACCGATCCCGCGCCGCTGTCGATGCTGGAGACCATCATCACCCTCAAGCCGCGTTCGGAGTGGCGCCGGGTGCCGACCTGGTACTCCTCGTGGGCCCCCGACTGGCTCAAGCCGGTCTTCCGGAGATTGACGCCCGATACGATGTCGCCCGAGCAGCTCGTGGACCGGTTGGACGAAATCGTGAAGGTCCCGGGGGTCTCCAACGCCTGGACCATGCCGATCAAGGCCCGCATCGACATGCTGAGCACCGGGATGCGGACCCCCGTGGGCCTGAAGATCCACGGGGACGATCTCGAAAGGATCCAGGAGATCGGCATGCAGGTGGAAGCGGTCCTCCCCGCCGTCAGGGGGACGCGCAGCGTCTTCTCCGAGAGGACGTCCGAGGGGTACTTTCTCGATTTCCAATGGAACCGGGACGCCCTGGCCCGCTACGGGTTGACGATCGACGACGCCCAGACCGCCGTGCAGAACGCCATCGGCGGCGAAAACGTGACCACCACCATCGAGGGGAGGGCGCGGTACCCGGTCAATGTCCGCTACATGCGCGATTTCCGCTCCGACCTGGAAGCGCTGGGGCGCGTGCTGGTCCCGGCGGGGGGGAAGCGCCAGATCCCGCTCTCCGACCTGGCCGAGATCGATACGGCCAGCGGCCCCGGCATGATCCGCAACGAAAACGGGCTCCTCACCGGCTATGTCTACATCGACCTCGACGACCGCGACCCGGGCGGCTACGTGAAGGAAGCCCGGGAGGTGGTGCGCGAAAAGGTGACGCTCCCTCCCGGGTACGCCATCATCTGGAGTGGCCAGTACGAGGCGATGGAGAGGGTCAACCAGCGGCTCCTGCTGGTGGTGCCGATCACCGGGTTTCTGATCCTCCTGCTTCTCTACCTGAACACCCGCTCCGCGGTCAAGACCATGATCGTCGTCCTGGCCGTCCCCTTTTCGGCCATAGGCGCGATCTGGTTCCTCTATTTCCTCGGCTACAACATGAGCGTCGGGGTCTGGGTCGGGTTGATCGCCCTGCTGGGGGTGGACGCGGAGACCGGGGTGTTCATGCTCCTCTACCTCGACCTGTCCTACCGGCAGGCCGGGAAGGAGGGGAAGCTCCGAACGATCGGACAGTTGCGGGAGGCGATCGTGCACGGCGCCGTGAGGCGCATCCGGCCCAAGTTCATGACGGTGGCGACGGACTTCATCGGCCTGGTGCCGATCCTCTGGGCCACCGGGACCGGTTCGGACGTGATGAAGCGGATCGCGGCCCCCGTCATCGGGGGGGTGTTCACGTCGTTTTTGCTCGAACTGCTGGTCTACCCGGCCATCTACGAGATCTGGAAATGGCATTTCGAGCTCAAGCGGGGGAAGGCCGTCCCGGTGTCGGGCGAGGTCCCGGAGTTCAACGGTTAGCAGGAGACGGGGGTGCGGAGTGGAAACGCGGCGTGGATTCGGAGCCCGGCGGGCGTCGGTTCCGGCCATGGCTGTTTTCCCGACCCGCGCCCTCCAGCGCCGGCCGCGGCCTCGGCCGGCGCGTCCGGGGGGCCGGAGGCGGTGTCCTCCGGTTCCCTTTGAACCGTCATTACGAGGAGGGAGATCATGAATATCGGACTCAAGGCTTTTTTGGCGCTGACGTTTCTGGGCGCATCGCTGCCGGCGCAGGAAACCCCGGTCCTCGAATCGGAGGTCGACAAGGTGAATTACGGCATCGGGGTGGGCGTCGCCCGGAATTTCGGCAACCAGGGGCTGGAGGTCGACCTGGAACTCGTGATCCGGGGGATGAGGGACGCGCACGCGGGCGCCCCGCTCCTTCTGACGGAGGAGGAACTGGCCCGGACCATGAACGCGTTCCAGAAGGAACTGCGGCGCAGGCAGGCGGAGGCGTTCCAGGCGGCGAGCGAGAAGAACCTGAAGGAAGGGGAGGCGTTCCTCGCCGCGAACGCGAAGCGGGAGGGGATCACGGTCCTCCCGAGCGGACTCCAGTACAGGGTTCTGGAGACGGGCGCGGGGAAGATACCCACTGCCGCGGATTCCGCCGAATGCCACTACCGCGGGACCTTCATCGACGGCACCGAATTCGACAACTCCTACAAGATGGGAAAGAGCGTGACCTTCAAAATCCAGGGGGGCGTGATCCCGGGCTGGAGCGAGGTCCTGAAGCTCATGCCCGAGGGTTCGAAATGGGAGGTGTTCCTCCCCGCCCGGCTGGCGTACGGGGAGAGGGGAGCGGGGAGCCAGATCGGCCCGAACATGGCCCTGGTGTTCGAGATCGAGCTCCTGGCCGTCAAATAGGGTAGGGGATTTGGAAGGCCCCAATAGGGATCCGCCTGATTGGCGCGGCTCCCGGACGGGCATATAAACAGGGAGGGTCCCATCCAGGCGGGTGGGTTCGGGCCGGGGGGCGAGCGACATGAAACTTTTTCGGGCGGCATCGAAGAGAGGACCGGGGTTGGCGGCGGCCTTCCGCCCCTTCCCCCTTCTGCTCGGGCTGATGCTGCTCGTCGAGACCTGTGCGCTCCCCATCCCGGCCGCCTTTCTGCTGATCAGCGCCGACGCCGCGGCCGTCACCGACGGGTGCGACACCGGAAGCTGCTGCACCGCCCTGTGCTACGTCGACGGGCACGGGGTCCACCACTGCGTGCACAAGCATGGCGCCGGCTGCGGGCACGGGGCGGAGCCCGAACCCTCCGACAGCGTTTCCGTGCTGCTGATGACGCTCGCAGTCTGCCCGGAGGCCCAGCCGCCCCTTCCCGGTCTCGAATCCGCCGGGGTGGTCTCCCGCGTCCGGGTTCTCCGCGCCTCCCATGATCCGGCCATCCCGATCCCCCCTCCCAAATAGCGCCCCCTCTGCGGCACAGCCGTTTTTTTTGCCTGCAACCAAAGGAGGAGGGTCTGCTCATGAGAACATGTATATGGATAATGGCAGTGCTGGCGGTCGCCCTGGGTGCCGCCCCGGGCGTCGCCGGGGAGAGTCCCGCGGCGGTGCTGGGCATCATCACGGGGCCGGACGGGGCCCGTCTGCCGGGTGCAACGGTCTCGGCCCGCCTGGAGGGATCGGAAGAGTCGGTCCGGG
>JAAYCX010000041.1 GCA_012729555.1 Acidobacteriota bacterium | reverse complement strand
GGTCCGCCTCCCGGGCAGCGCATTCCGGAACGCAATCCTGGACATCCACCCATTCCCCAGATTCTGGACATCCACTGACTCCGCCTGAATTGGAACTTCCTGGCTCAGAATGGCACGGGGCTGGGGGATGGATCCCCCTGTTCCTCCGCAAATTTGGACACCCACTCTTTGCGTGAACTGGTGGGTGTCCACAATTGGATCTCAATTGGATTAAAAACCGGCGATCATTCACTCCGGACAGCGGGTCCTCTTCCGCCTGTGGGCGGGCCATCCACCAATTCGCCGAATCATGGACATCCACCGATTCAGCCGAAACCGGCAGATTTGAAGCCATCTGCCAATCGCCCCGTCCACCTGCCAAAGTCGTGCAAAGATCGCGGGCGCCTGCCAGCCGACCTGAACAGGGATACCCCTGCCCGGAATTGCAGGCACCCGCCTGTCCGGCCGTCATCATGGATCCTCAGCTCTGGGCCCAAAATCTGGATGTCCACAATTGGATTCGACAAACATCGATCATGGCCCCATCCCGGAAGGGGACCGGCCGAATAGGCCCCGGGCGGCGCCCTGCCGCGACAAAATGCATTTCGGGCGTGAAGTCTGCGGGCGACCTGCCGATAGGATTTATACGGAAGTAGGCGGGAGCGAAGGCGGAAGCCTGTGGGCCCGCAGGGTTTTTGCGCTGTTAATCGGAAGAAATAGTGGAGCGGACATATGAGCGGCGACAAAGGGCGCGGACCCTTGCCGGAAGGGGAAAATTACGAAAGCGTGGTACTGAACTTCCTGGACAGGGAGATGACCGCCGCCCAGCCCGCGGACAAAAATAAGGACCATTCCGACGACCTGGACGCGCTGGTCTCCAACCTTCTGAAACAGGTGATTTCAGAAGCCGATCAGACGGATACCCGCCCGGCCGTCCACGACGAGACGGAGTCCCTGCTGGCCGAATTCCCCCCCGTGGAAGTGGGTCCGCTGGAGGCGAATCCCCCGGTGGAAACCTCGGCAAGCAGCTACCCCGACCCTGCAACTCGGGAGGTCCCGGAGACCGGACCGGCAGCCCTCGAAGCGAAGGGGGGAATGGAGCTCGCGGCCCTCGAAGCGGAGTCGGAAATGGAGATGGCGACCTTCGAGGCGCAATCGGCGAATGAGTTCGCGGGCCTCGAGGCTGCGCCGGAGACGAACCCTGAAGCCTTCAAGATGAATCCGGAAAAGGAGTTGGGCACCCTCGAGGCGCAATCGGAGATGGCGATGGCGCCCCCCGAGGCGGCACCGGCGCCAGCCCCCCCGGCAGCCAGGGAGGCCGCCGGGGCGGCATCGGGGACCGGCAGACAACCGGCCGCCGCCAAAACGAAAGCCGCTCCCGTACGCACTCAGCCGGCTGCGTTAAATCCGGAACCGGCGGTGGTGAAGGCCGAGGCCGTTACGGCCCCCGCAGTCGCAGAGGAGAACGGGGCCCCGGCCCTGTTCGCAGTCGCGCAAAAGCCGAAGAGCCGAAAATCGGCCATGACTGTGGCCGCCGCCTGCCTCCTGGCCGCCGCCGGCTTCGGCGCCTACCATTTCCTCGGTGGCCCCGGGGAAGCGCCTCCGTCCCTGGTTTCGGCGCCGGCGGTGACGGATCCCGCGGCGGCTCCCCAAGCGCCCGCAGATCCCGTCGTGGCCCGGGCGGAAACCGCCGGATCGAAACCGCAGCCGGCGGATCCAGGGAACGATGTTGCGGCGGCGCCCGTTACCATTAAAGCAGAAGCCGCGACCCCCGTCGCTGCGGAAGCTCCGGTACCGGCCGCGCCCCGGGATGAACGCCCGGGCCTTCTCCGGGGAACGGACCAGATCGCGGACGCCTCCCGCCGGAGCGCCATCGACAGCCTGATCCCCTCCCGCGCGCCTGGCAGATCGGCCCCGGCGGCACCGAGACCGCCGCGACCCGCCCCCGCACAAAAGGAAGCAGCGGCCACCCCGCAGGTTTCAGGAGCCCTGATCCCGGCTATCCCGATCAGCCAGGTGACCCCGAAGTACCCGGAAATTGCGGTCAGGACCCGCACCTCGGCCGTGGTGGAGCTTGACATCGTGATCGACCCGAACGGACGCGTGATCGACGCCACTCCCGTGAGTGGTCCCGCGATGTTCCACAAGGATGCGGTGGACGCGGCCATGAAGTGGCGCTACCGCCCCGCTTCGATCGGCGGCGACAACGTGCAGAGTCAGACCCGCATCACCATGAAATTCAACCTGAGATAGGACGACGGAGGCCCCATGCTCACCGAAGAACAGAGGAAAAAATTTGAACAGACCCGACAGATGGCAAAGGAGGAGTTGGAAGCCCTCGACCGGGAAATCAGCGAGGAATTGGCTAAGGTCAAGGACCGGCTGCTGGAACTGCAGCAGGCCAAGAAGGCCGTAAAGCAGATCTACGACGGCGCCTGCTCCCGGATGGGGATCAAATCGGTCCTGGAAGTTTCCGACCTGAACCTGACCGACCTAGTGAAAACCGCCTGATCTCCAGCCCGTGTGCTCATAGCGCTCGAGGGCGCCTGTGATCTCCCGCCGGCGCTCTGTCGCGTCCAGGGTGCGGATCTCCTCGTAGGATCGGCAAAGAAGGTTGCAGGAGAAAACCACGTCCTTCTCAGCGGCATCCACGATCAGGCGCATGAACCCCTCGTCCCCCGACTCGCGTGCGATGGCAAGGAGGGCGGGGACCATGTCCTCCCAGGCCCCCTGACTGATGTAGGAAATCCGGATGACGAACCGGATCAGCGCGGGAGCAAGGGCGGCGTCCCCGAGCGCCCGCCGGAGCAGGCGCTCCCGGAGCGAGTAGCCCGCGGGCATGTTGACCACCTGCCGCATCATGATCTGCGAACTGAGCAGCTTCTCGTAGGTAAAAGCCTGCAGACCTTCACCGGCCGCGATATGGCCGATCGCCGTCTCCTCGAAAACCGCCATGTCTTCAGGGGTGAAATCGACCGCGCGCAGGGTCATGCCCGCCTCTGCGAGGGACCGGCGGAACTTGCCCATGAACGCCTCGAATTCCCGGTCGAACAGGGTGGCCGCGTTCCCCAGATATACGGCGAAGGTACGGGTCAGCTGGTGGGTCAGTTCCAGGATCGGGGCGAGCTCGACTTCGGGCCCATCCCAGAAGGGGCGGTCGAAGATCTCCAGCCGGTCGAGCTTTGCGAGTTCGGACACGGCGTCCAGCTTCACGGTCAGATCTTCCCTGGACAGCTCGGTCTGATCCGTATGCTCCTCCCGAACCAGGCGGGCAAACCGCTCCGGATCGTCGACGAGGATACTGATGACCTCTTCGCGATGCAGCACCGTCGGGATCATCCGCGCCTCTCGGATGCATTTCGTGACCAGGTGCCCGATGAGGGTTGCCAGCTTTTTCCTGATTTCGGCCGATGCGTCCATTGCCCCCGTTCCTACGAAACCATTAGATTATAAGAAAAAGCGGGTGGAAACCAATATCTTTTCCCGGGGGCGCCCGGCCGGGCGCCCCCGGACACCCCCAAATCCTGGACATCCACCCATTGACCCAAGACCCGAGTCCTGGACACCCACCCATTGATCCAAGACCCGAATCCTGGACACCCACCCATTGCCCGGACAGCGGAGTAGGTGGATGTCCACAATTGCTCTGAGAAGTCCCCTCGATGCTTTGAAAGAACCACCGGCGCGCCCGCGACGACTCCAGGTCCTGGACAACACCGAATCCTGGACACCCGCTCATTGACCCGAGACCCGAATCCTGGACACCCACCCATTGACCGGAAAGCGGAATCGGTGGATGTCCACAATTGCCGGGAGAGGGCCTCCCTTGAAGCTTTGAGAGCGGGAGGGATCGCGTTATCCTTATCCGCTATGATCCACATCGCGCTCTACAAGCCGGAGATCCACCCGAACACCGGCAACATCGCCCGCCTGGCTGCGGCAAACGGGCTGCCGCTGCACTTGGTCGGGCGGCTCGGTTTCCGTATCGACGACCGCTCGGTGAAGCGGGCGGGGCTCGACTACTGGCCCCACGTCGACCTTCGCCGGGAAAAGGACCTGGAGGAGCTGCGGGGGGCGCTCGGGGATGCGCGCCTCCTCTACTTCAGCGCAAAGGCGGAACGGGCATACACGGACGTGGACTACCGCCCCGGGGACTGCCTGGTTTTCGGCTCCGAATCGCGCGGGCTCCCCCCCGGGCTGCTGGAGGAAAACCGGGAGCACACGCTGCGAATCCCGATGCTCACCGCGAACGTCCGGTGCCTGAACCTCTCTTCCTCGGTCGCCATCGCCGTCTACGAGGCGCTCCGCCAGATCGGCGCTTTCCCCCCGGAGCGCGAGACGCCATGAAACCACTCCACGCAATCGCGATTCTGCTGGCGCTGTTTCTGGTCATGAGCGCGGTCACCTGGCAGACCTGGGCGACACCAGAGGTTGACAGCGGACGCGAGATGCACACGCCGCTGCGTTTGCTTGCAGGGGAGAGGCTCTACAGCGACGTTTACTATCTTTACGGCCCGGCAGCCCCCTATTTCAACGCCGCGCTCTACGGGATCTTCGGGCCGCATCTCAATACCCTTTACGCAGCCGGGCTCATCGGATCCCTGCTCCTGGTCCTGATGGTCTTCCAAATCGGGCGCGCGCTGATGCCCACGACCGAAACAATGCTGGCGGCGGCCGCCGTCCTCCTCTTCTCCGTCTTCAAGCAGAGCGGGAATCTCATCTTCCCCTACACCTACTCGGCGCTCTACGGCACCTGCCTGGCCACCCTGGCCCTGATCCTCATGATCCGCCACCTGCGGTACGGGCGCATGCCAGGACTCGTAGCGGCCGCGGCGGTTTCGGGGCTGGCCCTTTGCTGCAAACTGGAATTCGGTTTCGCCGCGGCCGCCGCCCTCGCCGCCCTGATCTATCTGGCCCCGAAGGAGCGCCGGGCACGGACCACGCTGGCGGCCATTGGAACGTTCGTACTGGTCCCGGTGGTCGTCTATGGGCTGGTCCTGATGAAAACCCCGGCTCAGGCGGTTTTCGGGGACACCTACCTTCTCCCCGGGTCGATCCCCGCAGAGCTGCTCCACTTCAACCGGTTGAAACTGGGGCTTTTTTCGCCAGCGAAGACCGCCATGGAAATGCTCAGCGCCCTGGCTTTGCTCGGCGTTCTCGGCGGCGGGGTTCTCCTCCTGGGCCGACGACTGGCGGGAGAATCGACAGCCTGGCGCGATGAACAAGCCGGGCGGACCTGGCGCGTCATCGCAGGATCGCTGGGGTGGCTGGCACTCAGCCTCCTGGTATACAGGACCGGCTGGGACCTCAACCCTATGCGGGCGCTACCGCTGCTGCTGGCTGCAATGGTCTGGATGCTCGCAGGTCCCGCAGCGAAGCCGCCGGATCAGCCCGGGAAGGAGCGTCTTCTGGTAGCCGTCTTCGGCCTCGCCGTGCTGGCGCGCGTCCTCATTCGCGTCCCCGGCGGGGGCGCCTACGGGTCCGGCCTGCTGCCGATCCCCATGATCCTCTTCTTCTACCTGGCCTCCTGTGGCCTGCCCGCGCTCGCACCCGCTGCCGCCTCACGGGTGCGCAGCACCGTCCTCGTTTTCTTTGCGGTGGCGATTGCGACGGCCACTGGCGTGTTCGCCTTCAGGGCGCTCGCCTCGGAGCGCGAGCGGCTGGAAACGGACCGGGGGGATCTGCGCCTGGAGGCGCCGGCGGCCGCGGTGGTGGGACAGGCGCTCGATTTCATCTCCCGCCACAGCGCTCCTGACCAGTGTATCCTCGGACTTCCTGAGGGGAGCAGCCTCAATTTCCTCGCGCAGCGACCCGCTCCACTCCGCTACGAAATCCTGACCCCCGGTTTCCTGGACCCGGAGGGGGAGCGGCAGGCGGTGCGCGCACTGCAGCAAAAGGACATCCCCCTTGTCCTCCTCTTCAACCGCCCGACGGACGAATTCGGTCCCAGGGTCTTCGGCAGGGACTACTATCGGATCCTGATGAAGTGGATCGAGGAAAACTACACCCTCGCGGCCGTCTTCACCCCGCGGTCCGCCGCTCCAATTGTGGACATCCACCCTTTGGGCCCAAAAGACGAAATCGTGGACATCCACTCATTCGTCCAATTACGGGCATCCACCGATTCGCCCGATTATGTACATCCACCATCGGAGGCGGTCCCGGAAATCGGGGACCCTGTCTACTTCATCAAATGCTACCGACGCAGGGCGGACCCCCTGGAACCCCGAATGGTTTATCGGGACCGATAAATCGGTGGGTGTCCTCTGATCTGGAATAGGTGGATGTCCAGGATTGGGCTCAGTGGGCCAAATCATGGACACCCGCTAACTGGACGGGGCAGCCGAAATTGTGGATGTCCAGGATCAGATCAATCGGCGGAAGCCCATGACCGGATCAAAGAGTGGATGTCCAGGATTGGGTTCTGGCTATTCGGTGCCGTCGGTCTCGCGGCCGGACCAGGGGATGCCCAGCTGGCGGATCTTGCGGTAGAGGTTGCTCCGCTCGATGCCGAGCGCCTCGGCCGCCCGGCTGACGTTCCCCCGGTGCTCCACCAGCTTCTGCAGGATGAAATCGCGCTCAAACCGCTCCCGGGCCGCGTGGAGCGTGGACCCATCCTCCGGAGCGGGCTCCGCGGAGAGCGCACGCTCGAGCATCGCCTCCGGCAGGTCGTACACGTCGATGCGCGGCTGCTGGGTCATGATCACGATGCGCTCCATGATATTGCGCAGCTCCCGCACATTCCCCGGCCAGTCGTACGATTCGAGCACCGCGAGCGCCTTCTTCCCCATGGCCGGCGGCTTGCGCCGGTACTTGCGCGCGAACTGGTCCAGGAAATGGGCCGCCAGCGGCGGGATATCCTCCTTCCGCTCCCGCAGGGGGGGGATCTCGAAAGGAATCACGTTGAGCCGGTAGTAGAGGTCTTCGCGAAAGTTCCCGCGTTCGATCTCCCGCTCCAGCTTCTTGTTGGTGGAGGCGATGACGCGCACGTCCACCCGGACCATCGCGTTGCTCCCCACCGGGGAAAAGCTCTGCTGCTCGAGCGCCCGCAGCACCTTCGCCTGGGTCTTCGGGCTCATGTCGCCTACCTCGTCCAGGAAGAGCGTGCCGCCGTCGGCCTGGACGAACTTCCCCTCCTTGTCCCCGCCCGCGCCGGTGAAGGACCCCTTCACGTGCCCGAAGAGCTCACTCTCGATCAGCTCCTCCGGGATGGCGGCGCAGTTCATCTCCACGAAGGGCTTGTCCCGCCGCAGGCTGCGGAGGTGGAGCAGGTGGGCCACCAGCTCCTTCCCGGTACCGTTTTCCCCCGAGATCAGCACCCGGCCGTTCGACGGCGCCGCGAAGGCGATCTGCTGGCGCAGCGCCTGCATCGGCACCGAATCGCCGATCATGGCGTACTTGCGCTCCACCTCCGCCCGCAGCAGGCGGTTCTCCCGCTCCAGCCGGTACTGCCGCTCGGCGTTCGTGACCACCAGGACGGTCTTCTCGAGCGACAACGGCTTCTCGATGAAGTCGTACGCCCCCAGCTTGGTGGCACGCACGGCCGCCTCGATCGACCCGTGCCCCGAGATCATGACGACGGACGTTTCCGGCGCCAGGCGCCGTATCCCGGCCAGCGCCTCGAGCCCGTCCATGCCGGGCAGCCAGATGTCCAGGAGCACCACGGCGAATTCCCGTCCGGTGAGGAGCTCGAGCGCCTGTTCCCCGCTCGAAACGGCCTCCGGCTCGAACCCGGCGTCCTCGAGGATCCCCCGGAGCGAGGTCTGCACCCCCTGCTCGTCGTCTACGATCAGTACCGCCGAATGCACCATAGCCGCCTATTCTGATCCCGATTCGGTCCCGGGCCAAGCTCAAATCGACGAGGATCCCCGTACCGAAGGCTACGCCCCTCTCGGCCCCTGCTTCGGCGCCATGCCCGGCCACGACGGGCGATTCTCCGACCCGGTCCCCTCTTGCGGATGCAGAAGGAGGGGAGAAAGACGCCGCCCCGGCACCCTCGCGCGCCGCTGCTTCCGGTCGAACCCGCCCTCCCGGAAGCTTTCCTCCTGTCCCCTCCCGATTCTTGTCCGTCCCCAAACGCCTTGTTCAGTTCAGACCCAGCGGGAGGTCGATGACGATCCTCGTGCCGAAAGGGGCGTTCGCCTCGGCCCGCACCTCCCCGCCGTGGTCTGCCACGATCTGGCGCACGATGGCGAGTCCCAGCCCGGTCCCCCCCTTGCGAATCGAGAAATAGGGGAGAAAAACGCTGTCCCGGTACTCCTCGGGAAAGCCTCCCCCGTTGTCGCCGATCTCCACCCGCGCCCGCCGGCGCGCCCGGTCCCAGAATGTGCGGACCTGGAGGATCTTCTTTCCCGCCTCTCCCGACACTGCCGTCCGGTCGGGAGCGCCCGGGCTTTCCTGCTCCGTCCCCGCCCGCTCGCGCCCCGCCGCCGGATCCTTCCGGCCCGTTGCCGAAGCCAAGGGGGAAACGGGTGCCTCATCCTTGCGTGCAAGGGCCTCGAGCGCATTATCGAACAAATTGATGAACACCCGCTTCATCTGCTCCGGGTCGAGCCGGAGCGTCGGAATCTCTCCGAACTCCCTCCGCACCTCCACCCCCTGAATCCGTCCGTCGTAGAGCCGGAGCGTCTGTTCCAGGATCCGGTTCAGGTCCACGTCCTCGGGCCGCACCTCCGGGAGGCGGGCGAAGCGCGAAAACTCGTCGACGAGGCTCTTGAGGGACCCCGCCTCCTGGATGATGACCTTGACGCTCTCTTCGAGGAGGCGATCGAACTTCCCTGATTCCTCCCGCCAGGAGCCCGCCCCCTCCTTCGGATCGTGAAGCTCCAGCTGTTTATACCTTTTCAAGATCCTTTCGGCCGAAAGCTGGATGGGGGTGAGGGGGTTCTTGATCTCGTGGGCCAGGCGGCGGGCCACCTCCTGCCACGCCGCCATCTTCTCCATCCGGAGAAGTTCGGTCATATCGTCGAGCACCACCACCCAGCCCGCGCGCGCGCCGGCGGTGTCGACGAGGGGTGTGGCCGTGGCCGCGATCTGCAGCGTCCCGCCCGGCCCGGCCAGCTCGATGTTCTTGACGACGGTCCCGAGCACCTCCGCCTTCCGGAGCAGCCGTCGGAGCGCACCGGACGCCGGCTGGCCGAGCACCTCCTCCAGGGCGGCGTTTTCACCTGGCGGCGCAATCCCCAGCATCCCCAGCGCGGCCTGGTTCATGGTCCGGACCCGGCCCTGGGCGTCCAGGGCGATCACGCCGGTGGCAATCGTCTGCAGGATGGCCTCGATGTAGCGGCGGCGGTTCTCGTTCTCGAGGCTGCTGCGGCGCAGGCTTTCCTGCGCCCCCTGGATGCGGCGCTCGTTTTCCTCGAGGTCGGCCGTCATCCGGTTGAACCGGGTCACCAGGCTCCCCAGTTCGTCGAACGCCTGGCACCGGACCCGGTGCCCGAGGTTTCCCGCGGCGACGGCGGCCGCCCCTTCCGCCAGCGCCTGGATCGGGACAGTGATGCGCTTGGCCAGGTAGAGGGCGAACCAGGCAAAGGCGAAAACGATCAGGAGCGTCGCCAGCACCAGGATGAGTAGGATGTTGAAGCGGAGCGAGCGCTGCTCCCGCTCCAGCTGGCCGTACTTCTGGTAGGCGTCCATCACGGCGTCCGCCCAGGTCTGCGCGCTCGTCGGGTGCAGGCTTTCGGTCAGGACCGCCCCTGCCGCCCGGCCGTCGGGGCCGGCGATGGGGGCCGCGGCGTAGCTGATCTCGTTCCAGGGGTCGTCGGGATCGACGCGGTGGACGCCGAAACCGGGCGTTCCCTGAAGCGCCTGCCGGACCAGCGCCGCGCGGATCTCCCCGTGCGCGGCGGGGGAAAGCGCCGGCCCCGAGGAGGCCGCCAGCCGCCCGTCGGACCGGTAGACCTCGACGGCGCCGACCGCGAATTCCGCGGCGAGTTCCCCAAGACGAAGCGACGCCTCCTCCCCCGACGCGGCCGGGACATCCCCACCGGGGCGGACGCGGCCGGCGATGCTCGCGGCGAAATGCTTCGCCCGCTCCTCGGCTTCGGCGTAGTACTGCTCGGCCAGGATGCGGCTCTTGTCCATCATCTGCGCCGTGGGCGCGCGGAACCACCTTTCGATGGAGGAGTTGATGAGGGTGTAGGCCAGCAGGAACAGCAGCAGCGCCGGAAGGAGCGAAAGGCCGATGAAGGTGCGCACGAGCTTGGTCTTGAAACCGCTTCCGAGCTGACCGCTTCGGCGCTCGAAATAGAGCTTGATGAGGTTGCGCCCCAGGATCGTAGCCAGGATCAGCAGGGCCAGCAGTGCCAGGAAGGTCCCGGTATAGACGATCCACGTCATCCCGATGAAGCGATGGCTCCCGACCGATGTCCGGTGCAGGAAGGTGTGAGTCGTCGCGAGCGCCAGGGCGAGGAAGATGATCGCGCCGAGCACGTAGCGCCGCGTCCGGAGATCGTCCGGGGGTTTCTGGAAGCCTGGCTGGTCGTTCATAGGCAATGCGCGCCGGACGGGCCGGCCGCCTCGCCCAAAGCATATACCAAAGGGGGGCGCCGGGGAGAAAAACTCTTTTAATGACTTGCAGCCGGGGCAGGGGCGACATACAATCTACACTCCCGCCGGCCTCCGCCGGCACGCGCGACCGGGAGAGGTGTCCGAGTGGTTGAAGGAGCACGCTTGGAAAGCGTGTGTAGGGGTAACCTTACCGAGGGTTCGAATCCCTCCCTCTCCGCCACCCCCAGCAGCCAATCCTGGACACCCAATTTCTGACCCAAATCGTGGACATCCACCTATTCCGCCCTGCCGGCCATATACCCGATACCGGGAAACCCGCACCCTGGCAGGAAATCGAGGACAGAGCAGGGGGTCAGCCGAACGGGTTGTAGCCGGGCTTCAGGGCCAGAGCCTCTGCCTTCTCAAGGATATCAGGGCGGTAAACGCGTTCGGCCCAATCCGCCTGGGGCACCTCCTCGATGGCCACTGATACCGCCTTCCGGTCGCACCCCGCGATCTCCATGACATCCGCCGCAATCTTTTCGGCCAGCCGGTCAAGCACCGCTCGAGGCCTCCCCGGATAGAGCTTTACGATGATATGAGGCATGTTCTCCCCCAATTATGGACACCCACCCATTTCCGTCATCCCGTCCAAGCGGTGGGTGTCCAGGATTTCAGTCAGGGTTCCTCAGGAAGCAGGTCGCGGTTTTTGAACCGGACGTTCAGCCGGTCCTCCCGGCAGCGGGAGGAGGGGTAGGCCGACACAATCGTGTAGAAGCGTCCGCTCGTTACCTCGAACTCCAACCTCTTTTTCGGCGTCCCGGGCAATCCCGTCAACAATGCCTTCCCCTCGGCGTCGGTGTGGATTTCTAGCGACATCCTGCGAAGTCCCATGAACCCGTGGCGCACGGTCACCCGGATCTTCGCGGCATAAACCGGCCGATTCTCCGGGTCGCTCACCGTAATGGCGAGCGCGCACGGACCCGCTTCGGCGTCCAGCACTGGAGCATCGGCGGCCGCCCCCGCAACGCCTGACAGCGCCAGGCCCAGCACCAGAAGCCTCAACCTGTTCGTAACATTATGTCTTATAGCCACTTATCCTGCTTTCCCAAAGGCCGGAGGATACCCCGCGCCATTGCTTCGTCGGATTCCGCCTCGGTTCGATTGTAGATAAGATCGCCGGCGAAGACAACAGGACCCATCCTGCAAAATCCCGGACATCCACCGATTCGCCCAATCCTGGACATCCACTCATTGATGGACCACGCAATTTTGGACGCAATTGTGGACACCCACCCATTGGATGCGCAAACGACAAAGTGTGGATGTCCAGGATTGGGGCATCCAGGTCTCGGCGGCCTCCACCCGAAAATGAGTGGATGTCCACAATTTTGTTAACCAGATGTCCGGGCAGGACGTTGTAGAGACAAAAATCAAATTCCCGGCGGATGTCTCCGCCGGCATGGATTAAGGGAGATCCCATGAACCAGTTATTCAGCGAAGATGTCATTGTCCCGGTTGCGCTGTTCGCGATGGTGGTGCTTCTGGTCTGGTTCGGCCACAGATCCGGGAGCATACGGACAAGGGAACAGGCCGACATCCGCAAGCGGCTGCTGGACAAATTCGGATCGGGACAGGAACTGACCGAATTCCTGGGGACGCCCCAGGGGCAAAGCTTTCTCAAGGATCAGGAAATGTCGTCAAACGGCTCGCCGAGATCCCGCATCGTGGGGCTGACGGTCGCGGGGGTGATCCTCACCATGCTCGGCGCCGCCTTCTTCGGACTGATGGCGATGCAGCACGCGTTCGTCTACCCCGCCAGCATCGTCGGCGCCCTGGGGATCGGCATCCTCCTCGCCGCCGCGATCGCCCATCGGTTGTACAAAAAATGGGACATGCTGCGCTAGACGAGCATAATGGTGTCAGCGGAGGAATCTCCAGGAATGCTTCACCAGGCACTGTCCATGCCGGGGGTATGCGGGGGCCAGGCGTCCGACCGGGCGGAGCCGCGCCTCGCCCTGGACGAAGAAGCCTTTTGCGCCCTCTACCAATCGGTCGCCCCGGCACTCGCGGGGTATATCCGTAAAATCTGCCTCGACGCTCCGCTGACCGAAGACCTCCTGCAGGAGACCTTCTACCGCTTTCTCCGGGCAGGACCGCCGGGAATGGATCCGCGACAGACGAAAGCCTACCTCTACAGGATCGCGACCTCTCTGATCGTGGACCACTGGCGGCATACGAAGCAGCGGCAAAAGCGCGAGAGCTTCTGGCACTGGCTGCGCATTCCCGGGTCCGAAGCCGGGATGGAACCCGCGGCGGACGGAGTGGAGTTACTCTCCGGACTTCCACCACGGGAGCAGGCACTGTTGCGGCTGGCCTACGTCGAGGGGTTCGACCACGGCGAGATCGCCGCCGCGCTCGGGCTGCGTGAGAAAAGCGTTCGCGTGCTCCTTTTCCGGGCACGCAGGAAACTTGCGCTCATCCTGAAACGACGGAACCTCCGGGATGGCGCGAAAGGAGCCGTGTGAATCCGCGTTCATGCCCGCATGAAGCCGAAGTCGCCCTTGCCGTCCGATCCGGTACCTGGGACGAGGGGACAAGCACCCATACCGCATCCTGCGACCGTTGCAGGGAGGTCGCCCTCGTCACCGGCTGGATGATCCGCGCTGGCTGCGCCTCGGACGGCGTGCCATCGCGCCTCCCCGACCCGCGCCAGATCTACCACACGGCCCGCGACGCCGCCGCTCTGAAGAAGTACGAAGCCGCCCTGCGCCCGCTCGCTATCGCCGAACTGGTCCTGAGGGGCGCGCTGGTTCTCGCCCTCGCCCTGGGGATGCTTTGGGCATGGATCGCCCTGCGTCCGCTCGGTGCTGCGGTCCACCTCTCGATGCCCCAGCCGCTGGGGATCGCTTTTTCGGCCCTGATCCCCTGCCTCCTGGCCCTCCTCTCCGCCCGACTGACGCGGCCGCTGCTGGAATAACACCAGTGATTCCCGTCCACCTCCGCAAATCCTGGACACCCACCTTTTGCTGAAATTGTGGACATCCACCGGTTGGACACGTAACCGGCAATGGGTGGATGTCCATCATCGCGTTCGGAGTCAAAGAGTGGATGTCCATCATTTGAGGCGGGGAAGGTAGTATTCGATCAGGGAACGGATGGTGTCGTCGAGGGAGCGGAGGGGGCGCCAGCCGAGGCCGCCACAGAACCGTGCGCAGTCCATGCCGTAGCGCGGGGTCCTGTCCGGCCCGGCAGGCTCGGTCGTGATCACTGATCCCCGCCTACCGTGTTCGGCCGCGAGCGCCACCGCCCGCTCCGCCAGGTGGCGGATCTTTTGCGAAACAGGAGAACCGAGATTGTAGACCGGGCGCCAGTTCGCGGCCGGCTCCCGGACCAGGCGCGCCAAGGCGTCCGCCGCGTCCCGCAGGTCGAGGATGTCGAACTCCTGGCTCCCCCCGAAGATGCGGATCCGATCCCCCCGGAGCGCCGCCAGCACGAAACGGGAGAGGACGAAGACATCGACCAATCCCTCCCCCCCGCCCGACACCGTCCCCAGCCGGACCGCGCAGGTCCGGGTCAGCGGGGAAAAACGCCTCACCATCCCCAGCATCACCTCCGAAGCGAACTTCGCTTCGCCATAAGGATTGGAGGGCGCCGGCGGCGACTCCTCGCTCCAGGGAGGGGGGGTTGCCCGACCGTAGACGCTGCGCGAGGAGAGCAGCAGCACGGCCGGAATGCGCGCCTCCGCGGCCCGGGCAAAAAGGCGACCGGTGAACTCGAGGCTGCGGGCGATCTCCGCCTCGCCGGCGTACGGCCGGGCAAAGCCCGCATGGAGCAGGAGCCGCCGCCCTTCGAGCGGCCCGCCATCCGCGAGGCATTCCTCCCGGCCCCAGCAGGGTACGCCCACCCCCAGGATATCCCGCGCCTGCGCCGGGTCGGCCGTGACCACGCCCACTTCCGCCCCCGCCTCGAGGAGCCGCCGGGCGAGCTCCCGCCCGATGTAGCCGGTTGCCCCGGTCATCAGCACCTGCCGCCCCTTCATGCCATCCCCCCGCCCCGAATCCTCGGCTCCCTTTTCCGCCATTTGGCGGATGTCCCTATTTTGGAATCCCGTTCCTCCGGCGGTCAGCCCCGCCGCCTTTCCCCGCCTCCCGCCGGACCGGAATCCCTGACCCGATTTCGTGGGTGTCCAGGATTCGCATCCCGGTCC